>NZ_JBIALO010000016.1:0-198083 GCF_042873595.1 Streptomyces sp. NPDC004629
ACGATCATCGGCGACAAGAACTACTACGGCCGCGAGTTCGAGCATGACCTTGCCGAGCGTCACCTGGAACTGCTGCGGCCGGCCCGCAAGGGCGAACCCGAGCGGGCCGGGGCACACCTGTTCAAGCCGCTGCGGCAGGTCATCGAGTCGGTCAACCAGACCTTCAAAGGCCAGCTCGACCTCGAACGACACGGCGCCAAGAGCCCGGCAGGGGTGGCGGCCCGCGTCTTGTGCCGGATCCTCGCACTCACAGCGGTGATCTGGCACAACGACAAAACCGGACAGCCGATCAAGCGGTCACTGACCGCCTACGATCACTGACTGTAACAACACCCCTTGGACTCATTCATCTAGCCGTGGCCTAGGACAGGCCCAGTTTGCGGAAGTCCCAGGAGACGATCTTCTCCGGGGTCAGCCGCGCCCAGGCGTGCCGGCCGTCGTGCGGCATCTCGTCGAGACCGAAGTTCTTGCGGGCGAACAGGGTCTCCGGAGTGTCGAGTTCGGCGCACAGCTCGCCGGTGCGCGGCACCTCGCCGACGAACTCCACGGTCCCGGACAGCTCCACGCCGCGCAGTTGGTCGTACTCCTCGCCCGAGTCCACCACGACGGCCACCCGCGGATCGCGGCGCAGCTCCGACCAGCGTCTGCTGCGCACCACCGAGTACAGCCAGAGCGAAGTGCCGTCCCAGGCGAACCAGAGCGCGCTGACGTGCGGTGCGCCGTCCGCGGAGACGGTGGCGACCCGGCAGGTGCGCTGGCCGGTGAGGAACTCGTCCAGTTCACCGGCCGTCATCATGATCTTCCGGCCCCGGCGTTGAGCGACGGTCATACGGACCCCTTCTTCCCCTCTCGGGCAATGCTCGTTAGTCTCGCCCGCCCCGCACCTCGGCGAAAGGGGGCGTCGTGCCGTCCTGCGAACGGCTCAGTGAACTCCTCGATCCCACGGTCACCGTGCTGCTCACCGTGGAGTGCCAGCGGGGCGTCGTGGGACCCGACGGGGCGCTGCCCGAACTCGCCGGGGCGGCCCGCTCGTCGGGCGCCCTCGGCAATGTCGCCCGGCTCGTCGCCGCCGCGCACGACAGCGACGTCCAGGTGATCCACGCCATCGCCGAGCGCCGCCCGGACGGCCGGGGCGCCGGCCGCAACGCGCGGCTGTTCCGCGCGGCCGAACGGCTGCCCGTGCAGCAGCTGTCCGGCACCACCGCGGTGCGCGTCGCGCCCCCGATCGAGGTGGCCGAGCAGGACATCGTCGTACGACGCCTGCACGGCCTGTCTCCCATCCAGGGCACCGAAGTCGACGCGCTGCTGCGCAATCTGGGCTGCCGCACGCTGATCGTCACCGGCGTCTCGGCCAACGTGGCGATCCCCAACGCGGTCTTCGACGCCGTGAACCGCGGCTACACCGCGGTCGTGCCCGCCGACGCCATCGCGGGGGTGCCCGCCGACTACACCCTCGCGCTGGTCCGCCACACCCTCGCGCTGGTCGCCACGGTCGCGACCACCGACGAGGTACTGGGCTGCCTCAGGCGGCCACGGCGCGGGGCGTGAGCCTCACGCGAGCGTGATCTGGTCACCGGACACCGTGATGCTCTTGGCGGGCAGCGGCCGGGTGGCCGGGCCGCCCTGCACCGTGCCGTCGGCGGCGGAGAACCTGCTGTTGTGGCAGGGGCAGACGATCGCGCCGTCGGACACGCTGCCCACCGAGCACCCCTGGTGGGTGCACGTCGACGAGAACGCCTCGAACCGGCCCGCCGTCGGCTGTGTGACCACCACGCCCTGGTCCTTGAAGATCTTGCCGCCGCCCTCCGGGATGTCGGAGGTCTTCGCGAGCACGGTGCCGCCGGCCGCGGCGTTCTCGCCACCGCCCGAACCGCCGCCGGTGGACGCGCTGTCGCCTTGCGCGTCGGTGCCTTGCGTGTCGGTGCCGCCGGCCGGGTCGGACGAGCCGGAGCCGCTGTCCGATCCGCAGGCGGCCAGAGCGAGGGTGAGCCCCGTCGCTCCGGCCGCCGCGACGACGGTACGGCGGGCCGGACCCGCCGCGGATTCGAGCGATGCGCTGGTCATGAGGGGATTCCCTTCCGCGGAGCTGTCTCCTGATCCGTTCAGGGGTACGGCCCGTAGGGTCCGCCCGTTCAGACGCGGCCGAGATCCCGGCGTCCTCGGGGCCCACGGGCCGTGAGCGCCGCGCCGGGCGGGTGGCCCGGTGTCCGGATCAACGGCTCCGCAACCGAGACGTCAGAACGGGCCCGTCACGCGACTTCGGCCGCCCCGGGACCGGGGCGGCCGACAACAGGGGCGGTGTCGGGTGTCGCCCGGGGCCCGCGCGGTCGTGGGCGGTCCGACGCTCCCGAGAGAACGTGTCACACGCGTCCGTTCGTCAAACGGGTGAGGAGGCCGCCCTTGGCGGCCGGATGTGCGGTGGCCCTGCCCGCCGCGAACGTCGCGCCCAGCACTCCGACGAGTCCCGCACCGACGCCCATCGCGGCCTTCTTGCGGTTCTTCACGACCGTCCAGGCGGTCGTGGCCCCCGAGGCGACACCAAAAGCGGCGGCGGCCGTGGTCCGTCGAGTCGACTCGACGCCCGCGGCGGCGGCCCGTCCCGCGTGCGAGGCCGCCGCGCCCAACGACGTGGTCCCGGACTCGGCGGTCTTCTTCGCCGCGGCCGCGGACTCCTTGGACTGCCGCGCCGAGTCGGCGCCGCTCCTCTTGGCCTGCCCGGCGGTGGTCTGGGCCTTCTTGCGGACGGTGCCGGCGCCGCCTGCGGTGCGCGTACGCGCGGTCTGCGGACCTTTGCTCGAATCCTTGTTCTTTTCTGTAGCCATGATGTGCGTCTTGCCGCTGAACGGCCCGCAAAACCGGCGGGGACGGCGGGCCGGGACCGTGGCGTCAGCCGCCCTGGCCGTGCGGCAGCAGCGACCCGAGCGGACCGAGGTCCAGGTTCAGGTCGTCCATCGTCAGCCCGTAGCGTTCGCAGAGTTCGGCCATGCGGTCCTCCAGGATCATCAGCGTCATGCCGATGCGCTCCTCCTGGAATTCGTCCAGGTCTCCCTGGTCCACCCGGTGCAGGGCCGTGCGTTCCATCAGCTGGCGCAGCAGCTCGACGATGGTGAGGACCAGCTTGATCAGGTCGCGTTCCACCGTCTCCGGGTCCGTGCGCAGCCGCTGGGCGATGTCCCCGCCGCGCGAGCCGGGTTCCGTGCCCCCGCCTGCCTGCTGAGGGGGCGCGGGCACGAGGCCGAAGGCGCGGGCCGCCGACCGCGCGACTGCGGCGAAGTCGTCCGACCGCGCGACTGCGGCGAAGTCGTCGCTCTCCGCCGTCATGGCTCACGCACCCAGGGCGACGGCGCGTCGCCGGTGATCGACCGGATGACCGCGCGCAGATTGATGTGGACGAGATCGACGTCCGCGACGGACAGCACGAGATCCCCGGTCAGGACGGCGCCGCCGGACAGGAGCCGGTCCAGCAGGTCGATCAGGGCTACTTCACGACCCGACAGCGATTCCTCCGCGAAGCCGTCGAGCCGCGCCCCGGCCGCCGGGATGTACCGGGTCAGGTCCGTCATCGGACGTCCGCCTCCTTCGGGCCGACGTCCGCCGTGAACGAGTACGGAGCCCAGGGGCCCGTCACCTCGACCCGCACCCCCGGCACTCCCTGAGCCAGCGAGGAGACGGCGGCGCGGAATGCCGCGCGGTCCGAACGGGCGACAAGATACGCCTCGTTGGCGATGTTCTCGCCCGGCCGTGGGCCCAGGCCGGCCTGCTGCGGGCGGTGCGCCGCACGTGCCCGCGCAAGCCCGGACACCGTCTGCGGCAGGCGTGCCGCCACCTCGCCCGCGGCGCGGTAGGCCGCCCGGTGGCCGCGCCGCTGCGCCTGGCGGCGGCGGAGATACGCACGCCCCGGAGCGTCGGCGGCGGCCCCCGCGTTCGGCGGCTGCGCGGCAGCGCCGGGAGCCGCGGGCCGCTCCGCAGCAACCGGGGTCGCGTACACCTTCACACCGAGTTCCTCATGGCCGTCCAGCCAGTCGAGGAGTCGCCGGAACCGATCGGCGTCGCAGCGCAGAACGCCGGCCACGCGCGCGTCGTCGAGATACACCGTCGCGAGCCGCATCGGCAGCACGGTGGTACGGCTGTGCACGGCGTCCACCACCGCGTTGTGTGCGCGGGCCAGAGCCTCCAGCCGCTCCAGATCGTTCAGGCGGGCTTCAAGGCCCTCGGCGCCGAACTCCTCGGCGGGCACGGAGGCCACCACAGCCGCCAGCCCGTCGTGCCGGACCAGCCGCAGGCCGGTCCCGCCCGCGGGCGCCGGGGGAGCATCGGGCCCGAACGGCGGGTCGGGGGCGCTCGCGCGGCACACCGCGTACAGGTAGGAGACGGTGCCGGCGTCGGCTCCACGGTCCGTCGTCACCGCTCCTCGCTCCCTTCGGGTACATGCGGCTCCCGCGCGCCGTGGGTGGTCCCGGCCTCGGGGAGGGCCGTGGCCGCGCGCAGCTCCGCGACCTCGGCGCGCAGCCGGGCGATCTCCGCGGCCTGACCGTCGGTGCTCCCGGCCGGCGCGGCCCCCTGGGCACGGCCCCCCGCGTGGCCTGCCGGCATCTGACGGTCCGGCGCATCGTCACCGGCGCGGGAGGAGAGCGAAGGATCGTGTTCCCACCAGTCGATGCCCATCTCCTTCGCCTTGTCCACGGAGGCGACGAGCAGCCGCAGTTTGATGGTCAGCAACTCGATGTCGAGCAGGTTGATCTGGATGTCCCCCGCGATGACCACGCCCTTGTCGAGGACGCGTTCCAGGATGTCCGCGAGATTGGCGGAGTTACCCTGCGACGGCGGCCCGTAGGGGGCTGCGGCGGGGGACCGGCCCGTACGGCCGGACAGTGAGTCGGGCATGTCAGTTCACCCCCGTGCCGATCGTCGTGGCGTCCTCGGATTCCTCGCCGTCACGGAGCTCGCCGCGCCAGGCGTCGGTGGCCTCTTTCCGCATCATGGTGAACGTGCGGTACGGCCTGAGCAGCGCGCCGAACGCCGAGTCAGCCATGGTCGCCACCTCCGCGACCGGTCCTGCGGGCGGTGCCGGAGGCCGCCTTGCGTGCGGACGAGGCGGACTTCCGCGCGCCGGACGATGCCTTGCGGGTGCCGCCGGACGCCGTTTTCTTCGCGGCGCCGGAGGCATGAGCACCTGCGCTCGACGGGCTCCTGCGCGGCGACGCCTTGGCCTTCGCGGAGCCCTTCGCCGCACCCTTCGCGGTGCCCTTTGTGGATGCGCCGCGCGCGTCGGCGTCCTCGCGCCGGGAGTCGGGCGCCGCCGCCTCGTCATGGTGGCCGCGGCCCTCAAGTCGCAGGGTGCGCTCGTGCAAGGAGTCGGCGAAGCCCCCGATCCGCTGAGTGAGCGCGGAGGTGGCGGCGGACCTGGCGGCGTCGAGGAATTCCCTGCGGACCTGGTCGTTCAAGCCGTCCAGGAGTGGGGAGTCGCTGAGCGCGGACCCCAATTGCCTGGGATCGAGATTGAGTTTCTTGCCGGCCAGCAACATCCCCAGTCCGATGGCCGTCTTGGCTTTCTTCGTACGTCCGAGAACGTAGCCCCCTACCAGGGCCGCGCCTATCTTGACGTTGTGGGGCATCATCTGGTGCGCACCTCGTTCTCCGGTATGGGAGGGCCGTTCTCCCGTGGATCCGCGGGCTGTGTGATGTCATGGATCGAGGCCGAGCCGCCATCGCTCGTACTGGATGGACTCCAACGCGTCGAGTAGTTCGTCCTCGCGCCGGTCGAATTCCTCGGCGGAGATCTGCCCCGTGACCAATTCCCTCTCCAGTCCCGCCAGTTGTTCGCGTATCGGGTCGGGGTCGTAATACTCCTGCTCGGCTGCCGTCAGCACGTGTCCGAGCACCCAGGTGAAGCCGCGGACCGGGGCCACCGGCAGGGTGAGGAGCTGAGTGATGAGCCCCATCAGACAAAGCTGTACGGCGGGAGCGGGCCGTTCAGCCGGATCGTGTACGCCGCGCCGTGCAGAGCGGCCTCCTCCTGCACGGCCTGCGAAAAGGCGGCGGCCTTGTCACGCCTCACCAGGAACGACACGTTCAGCAAGGTGTCCCGCGACGCCTCGCCCACCACAGTGTCCAGCGCGGCCGGAAAGAGGCGCTCGGTCATCTCCTTCGCTTCCCGTTCCTGGCGGACCTTGACCTCCTCGGCGATGAGTTCACCGAGGCGCATCTTCTCGTTCCGCGCGTCCGGGTTCGCCCGGGTGAACGCGTTCAGCCGGCGGATCTCGTCGGATGCACGGACGATCTCCTTCAGCAGGTCGTCCGCGTCCCGCGAGACCTTCACATTGAATTCAAGACAGCCGTCGAGCTGCGCGAGCCGTTCCTTGTAGCTTTCCCGGTGGTCGTCGAGGGCCGCTGCCACCTGTGCGTCATCCGGTCCCACGAGCCCGAACCGCATGGGCAGCGCGGCGCCGTCGGCCATCAGGCTCTCCAACACGGCCTGGTGCGCGGCCACATCCCTGCGCTTGGCCCGGAGGCCGTCGGGCGCATCGCTGACGACCGCCGTCAGTTCCCCGGCCCGCACCGTACGCACCGCGGCGGGGGGCTCGCCCACCCCGCTCAAGGCGTCGACGCGGAGCGGATGGTCCGACGCGGTGATCGCGTAGACGTAGGTGGGCATGGCCTACTCCTCCCGGCGGCGGGTCGTACGGCGGCTCGATGACGTCGACTTGCCGGCGTGCTCGCCCTCTCCCTCGCCGTCGGACTTGCCCTGGAGGGATTCGGTGATCGCCTCGACCGCTCCGGTCAGCGCTCCCTTGCTCTTGCCCTTCGCGCCGCTCTCCATGGAGTCCCCGACGAGATCGGTCAGGCCGGAGGGCTTGTTGCGGCCCGACTCCAGATCGAGCCTGTTGCACGCCTCGGCGAAGCGCAGATAGGTGTCCACACTGGCGACGACGACGCGAACGTCGATCTTGAGTATTTCGATGCCGACCAGGGAGACCCGGACGAAGGCGTCTATGACGAGACCGCGGTCGAGAATCAGTTCCAGGACGTCGTAGAGATTCCCTGAACCACTACCGCTCGTCGGAACAGTGGACTGCTGAACTATGCTCACGTTGCTTCTCCCTTTCTTTCTCGTGCCTCATCGGTTTCTTTCTCGTGCCTCATCGGTCGACTTCCTCATCGGTCGACCCGGCCCCGTGCGTAGCGTTGCGCGCGGTCATAGCCGGTCAGTTCACCCTGGTCGTCCATGTCGACGCGATACGACGCCATGACACTCGATGTGTCCGGAACGCGTTCGATCTCCACGACTTCCACGGAGGCGGTCCAACCGTCGTCGGTCCTCTTGATTGCGGACACCGAGTCCGGCTCCCTGCCGAGCAGTCCCGCGAGTTGGGCGGCGGCGCGGCGCATCGCTTCGGGAGCACCGATACGGCCGCATTCGCTTCCGCTGTCGCCCACGTCGTTCCTCTCGGGTTTCGTCATCGTCCGTCCGTAGCCTCATGGAAGGGGGAAAGCGGCCCGAGCCGCGGCGCGCTGCGGGGCGTCGTGGCTGTGCGCACTCCGCGGGGTTCGGCAGCGTCCTCGCGCAGAGGCGTCGGGACCTGTCCGACCGTTTCCGGGGCTTGCTTTGTGTGTAGGGATCGCGTGCCCGTCACTACCGGATCCATGCCCGCAGCACGTCAGCACGCGGGCTGGGGAGGCAACTTGAGCCGCCGTGACCGCAACGGAGACGTGGGCGGGTATTTGCACGGCTGCCGGTCGCTCCGCTGAGGAAACCGCCTTGCGCGCTCCGTACCCCCTGGGCGAGCCGTGCGAGCCGACCGACTCCGACCCCGGGGCCGCCTGGCCGGCTCGCCGATCGTGGCCGATTGGAAGGTCAAGTAGGCGTGTAACCTGGGAAAATGCTGTCTGAGGTCACCGCGATCCGCTATATCACGCCGCTGCGTGAGGGGGGTTCGCTGCCGGGGCTCGTCGAGGGCGACGACCTCAATACCTATGTCATGAAGTTCACCGGGGCGGGCCAGGGCCGCAAGACCCTGGTCGCCGAGGTGGTCTGCGGGGAACTGGCGCGCCGGCTCGGCTTCCGGGTGCCCCCGCTGGTGACGATCGCGCTCGACCCGGTGCTGGGGCTCGGCGAGCCCGACCGGGAGGTGCAGGACCTCCTCAGGTCCAGCGGCGGCACCAACCTCGGGATGGACTTCCTGTCCGGCGCGCTCGGCTTCGACCCGCTGGCCTTCGCCGTGGACCCCCGGGAGGCCGGGCGGATCGTCTGGTTCGACGCGCTGGTGAACAACGTCGACCGATCCTGGCGCAACCCCAACCTGCTGATGCACCGCGGCGACCTGTGGCTCATCGACCACGGCGCCACCCTGATCTGGCACCACAACTGGCCGGGCGCCGACTCCTCAGCCGCCCGCCCGTACGACGCCTCGGACCACGCCCTGGCCCGTTTCGCACCGGACGTCGCGGCGGCCGCCGCCGCGCTGGCCCCCCTGGTCACCGGGGACCTGCTCGCCGAGGTGACCGCCGAGATCCCCGACGCCTGGCTCGCCGACGAGCCCGGCTTCGACTCGCCGGACGACCTCCGGCGCGCCTACGCACGGCCGCTCCTCGCCCGGGCCGCCGTCATCCACCAGCGCATCACCGGCATCGAGGGGGCCAAGTGACCGAGCGGCACATCATCAGGCCGGGCCAGGGCGGCGGCCGTGACGTCTTCGAGTACGCCGTGCTGCGTGTCGTGCCCCGCATCGAGCGCGGTGAGTGCATCAACGCGGGCGTGGTCGTGTACTGCCGGGCCAGGGCGTATGTGGGTGCCCGCATCCAGTTGGACGAGGCCAGGCTGCTGGCGCTCGACCCGGCCGCGGACACGGACGGCGTACGGGCGGCGCTCCGCGCGATCGAAGGGGTGTGCGCCGGCGGCGAGGCCGCCGGGCAGGCGGCCGGGGACGACGCGGGACGGCGCTTCCGCTGGCTGATCGCGCCCCGCTCGACGGTGGTGCAGCCCGGTCCCGTGCACACCGGGCTCACCACGGATCCGGCGGCCGAGGCGGAGCGATTGCTGGACC
This sequence comes from Streptomyces sp. NPDC004629, assembly GCF_042873595.1. Classification (NCBI taxonomy): domain Bacteria; kingdom Bacillati; phylum Actinomycetota; class Actinomycetes; order Kitasatosporales; family Streptomycetaceae; genus Streptomyces; species Streptomyces sp. NPDC004629. Next base: position 9,045 of record NZ_JBIALO010000016.1, read on the forward strand.
TCCTGGTGAGGTAATGGATCACATGCGCCGGGTGTGCCGTTGACACCGGGTGCCCGGGCTTCTAGCGTCACGTCCACCGAGGGTACTAAGCGGTCGCTCATCGGTCGGGCGTACGGTGGGAGCCGCAGACCGGCTCTGCCGACCAGGATTTCTCAAGGGCGAGGAGAACCAGCAATGTCCACCACTGAGCAGCGGGTCGCCGTGGTCACCGGAGGCGCCCGCGGTATCGGCGCCGCCACCGCCGTACGACTGGCCGCCGAGGGCCGCGCGGTCGCGGTGATCGACCTTGACGAGGCCGCCTGCAAGGACACCGTGGAGAAGATCACCGCCGGCGGCGGCAGGGCCGTCGCGGTCGGCGCCGACGTCTCGGACGAGGCGCAGGTCGAGGCCGCCGTCGCGCGCGTCGCCGAGGAACTGGGCGCCCCCACGATCCTGGTCAACAACGCCGGCGTGCTCCGGGACAACCTGCTGTTCAAGATGACGACGGCCGACTGGGACACCGTGATGAACGTGCACCTGCGCGGCTCGTTCCTGATGACCAGGGCCCTGCAGAAGCACATGGTGGACGCGGGCTGGGGCCGGATCGTCAACCTCTCCTCGTCCTCGGCGCTGGGCAACCGCGGCCAGGTCAACTACTCCGCCGCCAAGGCCGGCCTGCAGGGCTTCACGAAGACCCTCGCCATCGAACTCGGCAGGTTCGGCATCACCGCCAACGCCGTCGCCCCCGGCTTCATCGCCACCGAGATGACCAAGGCCACCGCCGAGCGCGTCAAGATGGGCTTCGAGGAGTTCAAGGCGGCCGCCGCCACCCAGATCCCGGTGCAGCGCGTCGGCGAGCCCGAGGACATCGCCAACGCCATCGCCTTCTTCACCGGCGAGGCGGCCGGTTTTGTCTCCGGCCAGGTGCTGTACGTGGCCGGCGGACCGCTCGACTAGGCACCGATGGGGAACACGGACATGACTGAACTCCCGGAGCCGACCGGCAAGGTCGCCCTCGTCACGGGCGCCAGCCGAGGCATCGGCTACGGCGTCGCCGCGGCGCTGGTCGCGCGCGGCGACCGCGTCTGCATCACCGGCCGGGGCGAGGACGCCCTCAAGGAGGCCGTCGACAAGCTCGGTGCCGACCGGGCCGTCGCCGTCGCGGGCAAGGCCCATGACCTGGCGCACCAGGCCGAGGCCGTGGAACGCGCCATGGACGCCTTCGGCCGCGTCGACTTCCTGGTCAACAACGCCGGCACCAACCCGGTGTTCGGGCCGATGGCCGACCTCGATCTCGACGTCGCGCGCAAGGTGTTCGAGACGAACGTGATCTCCGCGCTCGGTTTCGCCCAGAAGACCTGGCACGCCTGGCAGAAGGACAACGGCGGCGCGATCGTCAACATCGCCTCGGTGGCGGGCCTCGCGCCCTCCCCGTTCATCGGCGCCTACGGCGTCAGCAAGGCAGCGATGATCAACCTGACCCAGCAGCTGGCGCACGAGTTCGCGCCCCGGGTGCGGGTCAACGCCATCGCCCCGGCCGTCGTCAAGACCAGGTTCGCCAAGGCCCTGTACGAGGGCCGCGAGGCGGAGGCCGCCGCTGCCTACCCGCTCGGGCGGCTCGGCGTGCCCTCCGACATAGGGGGAGCGGCGGCGTTCCTCACCTGCGAGCAGTCCGACTGGATCACCGGGCAGACCCTCGTCGTGGACGGCGGCATCTTCCTCAACGCGGGCGTCGGCTGACCGCCGCGCGATGACGGGCCGCGCCGGCACCCGGGCGCGAAGGGACCGTCGCGCGGGTAACGATCGGGCGCACGAGAGCGTCGTTTCCTTGACGGGGACGGCGCTCTCGTCCGTGCGCGGCGGGTCCACGGCGCGATGACAACGTCGTCATGAACGACCTGACAGAGCCCTGTCCGAAGCGGGTTCGCCCGGCGCGGCGCTGCGGTATGGTCTGCCGACCCGACCCCTTGGTATGGCAGATCGAGGAGCGTGCGCGTGTTCGACCGGAACCGATGCCTGCGTCAGTTGGCGGCGATCGCGTCCATATCTCTGGTGACCGGGTGCGCAGTCTTCTCCGACGGCGATCCGAACAGCGAGGAACCGATCGTCGTCGGGACCACCAGCGCGCCGAGCACGCTGGATCCCGCCGCGGCCTGGGACGGCTCGTGGGAGCTGTTCCGCAACATCTACCAGACCCTCGTCGCCTACCCCAACGGCTCCACCACGCCCCAGCCGGACGCCGCCAAGAGCTGTGCGTTCACCGACCGTTCGAACCGTACCTACCACTGCGCACTGCGCCCGGACCTGCGGTTCGCCGACGGCGACCCGCTGACCGCCGGGGCCGTCAAGCACTCCGTCGACCGGATCCGGGCCATCGATGCGCCGAGCGGCCCCGCCGGGCTCCTCGGCAGCCTCGACCGGGTCGAGACCCGCGGTGACCACGACGTCTTCTTCCATCTGAACCAGGCCGACGCGACCTTCCCGTTCGTGCTCGCCACCCCGGCCATGTCGATCGTCGACCCGCGCGAGTACCCGGCCCGGTCGCTGCGCGAGGACGGCACGGTCCACGGGTCCGGGCCGTACGAGCTGCGATCGTACGAGGAGGGCAAGCAGGCCGAACTGGTCCGCAACGACCGCTACCAGGGCTTCGCCGACCGGCAGAACGAGGCGGTGACGATCCGCTACTTCCAGGACTCCGCCACCATGGTCGAGGCGCTGCGCGCCAAGGACATCGATCTGACCTACCGCGGCCTCGCGGCCGGCGACATCATCGCCCTCCAGGGCCACGAGTCGAAGGACCTGCAACTGGTCGACGGCGCCGGCACGGACATCAGCTACCTGGTCTTCAACCCGAAGGACCCCTGGGCCGACAGACTCGCCGTGCGCAAGGCCGTGGCCCAGGTCGTGGACCGCGCCGCCATCGCGCACAAGGTCTACAAGGACACCGTGGACCCCCTGTACTCCATGGTCCCCAAGGGCCTGACCGGCCACACCACCGGCTTCTTCGACGACTTCGGCGAACCGGACGCCGCGCGGGCGCGCAGGATCCTCACCGAGGCGGGCATCACCGGCCGCGTCCCGCTGACCCTCTGGTACACCACCGACCGGTACGGCTCCGAGACCGCCAAGGAGTTCCAGGAGCTGAAGACCCAGCTGGAGGACTCCGGCCTGTTCACGATCACCTTGAAGAGCCGCCCATGGAAGACCTATGTGGTGGGCTACCAGAAGGGCGAGTACCCGGTGTTCGGCCGCGGCTGGTTCCCCGACTTCCCCGACGCGGACAACTTCATCGCCCCGTTCGTCGGCGAGCAGAACGCCCTCGGCACCCCCTACCGGGCGCCCCGGATCACCAAGGAGCTGCTGCCCGCGTCCCGGCGTGAGAGCGACCGCGCGAACGTGGTGAAGCAGTTCGAGGAGGCGCAGCAGATACTGGTGGACGACGCCCGGCTGCTGCCGCTGTGGCAGGGACGGCAGTACGTGGCGGCCAGCGACGACATCTCGGGCGGCGAGCGCGCGCTCGACCCGTCGACGATCATGATGATGTGGGAGCTGCACCGCAAGACCAACTGGTGACGGCGGTCGCGGCACCGGTTGTCAGTGGTCGCCTGTAGGTTCTGAGACCTGCAAGTGACCGTAGACCGTAAGGACGTTGACGTGACCGACACCGCCATGCTGCCCGAGTCCTGGCGCGGGGTTCTGGGCGACGAACTGCAGCAGACCTACTTCAAGGAGCTGACCGAGTTCGTCGAGGAGGAGCGGGCGAAGGGTCCCGTCTACCCGCCGCGCGAGGAGGTCTTCGCCGCGCTGGAGGCGACGCCGTACGAGAAGGTCAAGGTGCTCGTCCTCGGCCAGGACCCCTATCACGGCGAGGGCCAGGGCCACGGCCTGTGCTTCTCGGTGCGCCCCGGGGTGAAGACCCCGCCCTCCCTGCGGAACATCTACAAGGAGATGAAGGAGGAGCTGGGCACGCCGATCCCGGACAACGGCTATCTGATGCCGTGGGCCGAGCAGGGCGTGCTGCTGCTCAACGCGGTCCTCACGGTGCGCGGGGGCGAGGCGAACTCGCACAAGGGCAAGGGCTGGGAGAAGTTCACCGACGCGGTGATCCGCGCGGTGGCCGAGCGGCCGGACCCGGCCGTCTTCGTCCTGTGGGGCAACTACGCGCAGAAGAAGCTCCCGCTGATCGACGAGACCCGCCATGTGGTGGTCAAGGGCGCGCACCCCTCGCCGCTGTCCGCGAAGAAGTTCTTCGGCTCCCGGCCGTTCACGCAGATCAACGAGGCGATCGCCCGGCAGGGCCACGAGCCGGTCGACTGGACGATCCCGGACCTCGGCTGACCGCGCCGAGGCGCGCCGATGCCCTACGGGGGCGCCTGACCGGGATTGCCGGTGCCCCCGGTTAGCGTCGGGGTGGGACGGGGGCGCGGCGGCCGGCGGGCGGCTTGCGGTGCGTGCGGCCACGAGACGGAGGAGGCGCCGTGGTGGAGCGACAGGAGCAGGCCGCGCCGGACGGCGTACTGACCCGCATCGGGCAGGTCGTCATGCTGCACCACGGCGGGGACCGTGAGGAGGCCCGGCGCCGCCTGCTCGACCTGTGGACGGAGATCGGACAGGACGGGGACCCGCTGCACCGCTGCACGCTGGCGCACTATCTGGCCGACACGCAGGACGATCCCTCGGACGAACTGGCCTGGGACCTGAGGGCGTTGTCGGCGGCGCAGGAGGCGGCGCACGGCGGGCCGGACGGCGCTTCGGGCGCGGTCCGCGGCTTCTACCCGTCGCTGCACCTCAATCTCGCCGCCGACTATGTGAAGCTGGGCCGCACCGAGGCGGCCCGCAGCCATCTGCGCCGGGCCCGCGGCGCGGCCGGGGCCCTCGCCGACGACAGCTACGGCGACGGCGTGCGGGCGGCGATCAGCCGGCTGGCCCTGCACCTGGGCGGCCCACCCCCGGGCGACGAACCCTGGGGCCCGACGCCCAGACCCCGGGCCTGAGCGAGCCCGGCGGGTCCATCTGCGGTTCAACAGCGCCCCTGAAGCGGCGCGGAGACTGCGCAACCGCCCTCGACGGCGGTTCGCGCCCCGAAGGGGCGCGGGGAACTGCGCGACCAGTCACGACGGCGCTACGAACGACCGCGGCGCACCACGGCATGACCAGCGGAGCGCGCCAGGCGGCGGACTCCGTCAACGCCCGTATGTGCGCTCGCAGATGTGGGACTCGGGGCTGTCCGGGTGCCAGCCGCCGTACCGTCGGCCCAGGGCGCACACGTCCGGGGGCGCGGCAGTGGGCCGGGACCGTTCGGGGGCGTCGGCGCGCGGGCGGGGGACCGGTGTGCGGTGCGGGTGGGGGTGCGCGCGGGGCGACGAGGACTGCCGGGGCGACGGCGTGGCCGCCGGAGCGCTCGGCGTGGCCCGCTCCTTCCTCTCGGGACGCCGGGACGGGCCGACCATCTCCAGCGCCTCCCGGGCCGGCGCCTGTACCACCCGGGGCTCGGCGCTGCCGTCCGGCCGGGGCGCCGACTGCTGGGCCCGCGCCGTACCCGGCGGCCCGGCGGTCGGCGGGTGCTGGACGGTGACACAGCCGGAGAGGGCCGAGACGGCCACGGTGACCAGAAGCGCGGCGGCGGTCGTCGTTCGATGCACCCGCGCAACTCTGCTGCTTCAGCCACCCCATCGGGACGACGGGCGAGCGCAGAATGCCCCGCACGGGTGATCTCCCGCCCCGCGCGGGTGAAGCGGCGGCGCGCACGGTGACGTCATTCGCCGGTGGCGCCGTCGATCCGCTCGCGGATCAGGTCCGCGTGGCCGTTGTGCCGGGCGTACTCCTCGATCATGTGGGTGTAGATCCAGCGGAGGCTGAACGGTTCCTCGGACAGCCGGCTCACGCCCCGGGAGAGGTCGTCGAGTCCGAAGCCGGCCGCGTGGCGCCGGGCGGTCTCGATCTCGCCCTGCCAGGTGGCGTACGCCTCCTTCCAGGTGTCCGCCTCGGTGGCGTGGAAGTCGCCGTCCGGGTCCTGCTCGCCGTAGTAGATCGGGCCCGGATCGTCGGCCACCAGCACCTTGCGGAACCAGTGCCGCTCGACCTCGGCCAGATGCCGCACCAGCCCCATGAGGGACAGGTCGGACGGTGCGACCGCGGCGGTTCTCAGCTGTGCGTCGGTCAGGTCCGCGCACTTCAGGGCCAGGGTCTCGCGGTGGTAGTCGAGCCAGCCCTCCAGCATCGTCCGCTCGTCGGCGTTCTGGGCCGGTTCCCGTCGTTCATGCGTCATGGCCGCCATTCTGGTCCGCCCGGCCCGCTGCCGGTACGGATTTTCCGCCGCCCAGCATCCCGTCGAGCAGTTCCCGCACCCCCGCCCGTACCTCGTCCAGGCTCGGCACCCGCCGGCTGAACGATCCGGCCGCACACGAGAACATCAGCCCGTCCGCCCAGGCGACCAGGGACAGCGCGTGCCGCTCCGGTTCGGTCGAGCCGAGCGCGGCGGCCATGGCGGCCAGCTGGTCCCGGAAGACGGCGCCCGTCGTGTCGTAGAAGGCCCGCAGGGCGGGGCGGCGCGTGGCCTCCAGGGCCAGCTCGTAACGGGAGATCAGCAGCTCGCGGTGGCGGGTGACGGACCGGTGCGTCGCCAGGGTCAGGGCGTCCACCAGCGCGTCGCTGCCGCCGCGTGGATCGGGCATCTCGTCCAGGGCGAGCACCCGCGCCTCCCGGACGGCATGCCGCCGCACCACCAGCTCCAGCAGGGCCTGACGGGTGCGGGCGACGTTCGAGGTCGAGCCCTGCGGCAGGCCGGCCGCCTCGTCGACCGCGCGATGCGTCAGGCCGCGCATGCCGCGCTCGGCGAGCAGCGCGATGGCGGTGTCGGCGACGAGGTCCGCACGGGAGGCGGCCGGGGTGTGGACGGACATGGGACGACCCTACCCGCCGCACTACGCCTGTAGTACAGTCGAGGCGTCGCCTTACTACACTTGTAGTGCGACCGGCGGTGAAGACCGGTCACCCGAGTCAGCGGTGGACCGCCGCGCATTCTTGGAGGAGCCATGGCACAGTCGTCCCGCGCCGTCGTCATCGGTGGCGGTATCGGAGGTCTGACCGCCGCGGCGGCCCTGCACCGGCACGGCTGGCAGGTCACCGTCCTGGAACGGGCCGGCTCCCTGGCCCCCGTCGGCGCGGCCATCTCGCTCGCCCCGAACGCGCTGCGCGCCCTGGACGTCATCGGCATCGGCGACCAGATCCGCGACCTGGCCGCCTGGCAGGGGGACGGCGGACTGCGCACCCCGAGCGGTCGCTGGCTCTCCCGTTCCAGCGCCGAGGCCGCCGCCGCCCGGTTCGGCGGCCCCCTCGTCCTGCTGCACCGCTCCACCCTCATCGACAGCATCGCCGCCCTGCTCCCGCCGGACGCCGTCCGCACGGCCGCCGACGCCGTCCTCGCGGACCCCGGCGACACCGGCCGGCCGGCCAGGGTGACCGCCGCGGGCGACGAGTGGGAGGCCGACCTGGTGGTCGGCGCGGACGGCATCCGCTCCGCCGTGCGCACGACGCTCTTCCCCGACCATCCCGGACCGGTGTACGCCGGGTTCACCACCTGGCGGATCGTGATCCCGGTGCCCGGAGCCGAGTTCGCCTCGCACGAGACATGGGGCCGGGGCCGCATCTGGGGCACGCACCCGCTCAAGGACGGCCGGGTGTACGCGTACGCCGCCGCCACGCTCCCGGCCGGCGGGCGCGCCCCCGACGACGAGAAGGCCGAACTCCTGCGCCGGTTCGGCGACTGGCACGACCCGATCCCCGCCGTCATCGCAGCGGCCCGCCCCGAGGACGTCCTGCGGCACGACGTCCACCACATCGCCGAGCCGCTGCCCGCCCACCACCGCGGCCGGGTCGCGCTCCTCGGCGACGCCGCGCACGCGATGCCGCCCACCCTCGGCCAGGGCGGCAACCAGGCCGTCGAGGACGCCGTCGTCCTCGCGCACCACGCCGGCGACCTCGCCGCCTACACCGCGGCCCGGCTGCCGCGCACCACCGCCATCGCCCGGCAGGCCGTCCGGGTGAGCCGCCTCAACCTGACCGCGAACCGAGCCGCCATCGCCGTGCGCAACACCGCTGTCGCCGCGCTCTCCCAGGCCGGACCCGCCCTGCTCCTGCGCGGATTCGACGGCATCGCCGACTGGCGTCCCCCGTATGCTTCCGAGCAGGCACCGCTGGGCAAGGGCTAGGGGAGAGCACGTGAAGGTCGGTTGCATCGGACTCGGCGACATCGCGCAGAAGGCGTATCTGCCGGTGCTCGGCGCGCTGCCGGGGCTCGAACTGCATCTGCAGACCCGGACGCCCGCGACCCTCGACCGGGTGGCCGACGCCCTGCGCGTCCCGGCCGCCCAGCGGCACCCCACCCTGGACTCGCTGCTCGACCGGGGACTCGACGCCGCCTTCGTGCACGCGCCCACCGCGGCCCACCCCGAGATCGTCACCCGCCTCCTGGACGCGGGCGTACCGACCTACGTCGACAAGCCGCTCGCCTACGAACTCGCCGACTCCCGGCGGCTGGTGGCGCTCGCCGAGCAGCGGGACGTCTCCCTCGCCGTCGGCTTCAACCGGCGCCACGCCCCCGGGTATGTGCAGTGCGCCGACCACCCGCGCGAGCTGATCCTGATGCAGAAGAACCGCATCGGGCTGCCGGAGGAGCCGCGCACGATGATCCTCGACGACTTCATCCACGTGGTCGACACCCTGCGCTTCCTGGCCCCCGGCCCCGTCGAGGACGTGACCGTGCGGGCCCGCCTGCAAGACGGACTGCTGCACCACGTCGTGCTGCAACTCGCCGGGGACGGCTTCACCGCGCTCGGCGTGATGAACCGGCTCAGCGGCTCCGCGGAGGAGATCCTCGAAGTCTCCGGGCAGGACACCAAGCGTCAGGTGGTCAATCTCGCCGAGGTGATCGACCACAAGGGCCAGCCGACGGTGCGGCGGCGCGGGGACTGGGTGCCGGTGGCCCGGCAGCGCGGCATCGAGCAGGCGGTGCTCGCCTTCCTGGACGCCGTGCGCGCGGGCAGGGTGCTCAGCGCCCGTGACGCACTGGCGACTCACGAACTGTGCGAGCGTGTGGTGCGTGCGGTGCGGGAGCGCCCCGCCGCAGCCTGACCGCGCGTGCGCCCTCCGCCACGCTCAGGGCGGCCAGCACCAGCAGCGCCCCCTGCACCGGCCAGTCGCCGTAGCGGACGTACGGCGTGATCCCGTGCGCGAGCGGCACCTCGTAGACGCGGGCGGTGCTCGCGTCGGTGCCGAGCCACGGGCCGAGCCGCCGCCCGTCCGGGCCGTACACGGCGGAGATCCCGGTCAGCGTCGAGTGCACCATCGGACGGCCGGTCTCCGCGGCGCGCAGCGCGGCCAGCGAGGCGTGCTGCGCGGGGGCCCAACTGCGCTGGAACGTCGACGTGGAGGACTGGCCCAGCAGCACGTCCGCGCCGTCCTGGGCGAGATGCCGGCTCATGTCGGGGAACGCGGTCTCGAAGCAGATCATCGGGCCGAGACGCAGCCCGTGCCCGACGTCCATCACCACCTGCTCGGTGCCCCGCCTGCGGTCCTCGCCCGCCGCCTTGCCGACCGACGTCGCCCAGCCGAGCAGCGAGCGGGCCGGTATGTACTCGCCGAAGGGGACCAGCCGCATCTTGTCGTAGCGGGCGCCGGTCGGGCCCTTCGGGCCGATCAGGACCGAACTCTTGTAGATGCCCGGCCGGTCCGAGCGCCGCGCGTCCACGTTGACCAGCACGTCCGCGCCCGTCTCGCGGGACAGCGCGGCGATCCGACGGGACAGGTCGGGGCGGTCGGCCAGGTCGAAACCGACGCTGCTCTCGCCCCACACGACCAGGTCCGGGCGCTGACCCACCAGCTGCCGGGTGAGCCGCTCTTCACGGTCGAAGCGCCGGTCGCCGCTGTCGCCGCCGCCGACGACGCCCGGCTGGACGACCGCGATCCGGACCCGGCCGTCCTCGGACGGGCGCGGCGACCACACCCAGGCCGCCGAGGTCGCCGCCGCCGTGGCGACCAGCGAGGCGAGCGCCGGTACCCGGGACTCGCGCACCGACACCGGCACCGCCACCGCGACATTCACGGCCACCACCAGGAAACTGAGCAGCCACACCCCGCCCACCGAGGCGAGCCGCAGCGCCGGCTCCACCTGCCACTGGCTCGACCCGAGCATGCCCCAGGGGCCGCCGAGCCCCTGCCAGGACCGGACCAGCTCCACGGCCAGCCACGCCGAGGGCAGCACCAGCAGCGCGGCGGCGCCCCGGCCCGGCGAGGGCACCCCGCCCAGGAACCGGCGCACCAGCCAGCCCCAGGGCAACCACAACGCGCCCAGCAGCGCCGCGATCAGGAACAGGAAGACATGCAGGCTCGGCAGCAGCCAGTGGTGCACCGCCACCATGAAGCCGATACCGCCCCACCAGCCGTCGAGCGCGGCGCGCCGCCCGGTGGGGGCCGAGCGGGCGAGCAGGATCCACGGGACCAGGGCGATGTACGCGAACCACCACAGGGAGGGCGCCGGGAAGGACAGCACCGGCAGGGCGCCCGCGAGGACGGCGGCGGCTGAGCGGCGCCACGCGGAGGCGAGCCGGCAGTCGAGCGTCCGCGTCCTCATGCCTGGCCTCCCTGCGCAGCGGCTGTCTCCAGTGTGCGCGCCGGGCGGCAGTCGCCGACAGGGGGCCTCGGACTCAGTCGATCAGCGGCGCGGGACGCGGATCGGGCAGGCGACGCCACTTCTCCTCGACGACCACCTCGCGCAGCCGCCAGCCGTCCGGCGTGCGCAGCAGCCCGAAGCCGTAGCGGCCGCCGCACACGAAGTCGGGTGCCGTCGAGCCGCCGTCGCCGCCGGCCAGCCGCATCGGGTTGAGGTAGTCGGCCCGCACCTCGGCGGTGTCCCCGGTGTCCCGTTGCAGGATCCCGAACCGCACCCGGCGGTTGACGATCAGATGCTGGCGCATCACGAACCGGCCGAGGCTCCCGGCCAGCCAGTCGGCGACCCGGGCCGCCTCACCCTCGATCCCGCCGGCGGACCGGTAGTCCGCCCGCCCGTCGTCGGTGAACAGGGCCCGGTACGCGGCCCAGTCCCCGTCGTCCACGGTCGTCGCGTACTCGGTGACGAGCCCGTCCACGGTCAGTCGGTCCATCACGGTAGCGAGGTCCACACGCTGCGTCATCGCCTCAGTGTTGGCCACGGGGCGCGCGGAGCCAAGGGGGTGTGCGACGACATTCGGGCGAAACTTCGGACAACGCACCCCCGCGGCGGGTCCGGCCCTCCGCGCGGCGCGCATCCTGTCCGTCCGGTCGTATCGTCAACTCCCTTTCTATACTGGGCGGATGATCAGCGTTCCGGTTGGCGCACTCGAAGTGGCCATGGTGCAGGCGGGCGTCCGGGCCGTGGACACATTGCGGGACACCGGCGCGTTCGCCCGCCGCCTCGACGACCTCGGTTACCGGCGCCTCTGGTACGCCGAGCATCACCACTCCCCGGCCATCGGGGCGTTCCCGCCGGTCGTCCTGATCGCCCACGCGGCCGCGTCGACGTCGTCCGTCCGTCTCGGATCAGGCGGCGTCCTCGCGCCGAACCACGCCCCGATCATGCTGGCGGAGCAGTTCGGCACACTGGCCGCACTGCACCCGGGACGGATCGACCTGGGCATCGGCCGCGGCCCGGGCACCTTCGACGAGGCGACGGCGCGGGCCCTGCGGCGCGGCGCCGGACCGGCGACGGACGACGAGTACCGCGACGACGTGTCGGCGACCCTGCGTCTCCTGGTGGACGAGATGGCGCTCGGCCCGCTGCCGGAGCCCTGGCTGCTCGGCTCCAGCACGGCCGGCGCCGCGCTCGCCGCGGAACTCGGCCTGCCGATCGCCTTCGCCCACCACATCCGCCCCGACAACACGCTCGCCGCGCTGCACCACTACCGCGAGCACTTCGCCCCGTCCCGCTGGTGCCCGCGCCCCCGCGTCCTCCTCTGCGTGGAAACGGTGTGCGCCGAGACCCCGCAGGAGGCGGCCCGGCTCGCGGGACCCATGGACGTCGTCAAGGCCGGACTCCTCCAAGGGCGGGGCGACATCCCTTTCCCGACGCCCGAAGAGGCGGGCGTCCACGCGTTCACCGCGGACGAGACACGGGCGTTGGCGGCCTTCCGCGCCCACCAGGCGCACGGCTCACCCGAGACGGTCGCACGGCGCCTGAGCGACCTGGTGGCCGCGACCCACGCGGACGAACTCATGCTGGCGACGCCTGTCCATGCGGTGGCCGACCGGCTGAGGTCGTACGAACTCCTCAAGGAGCACATCGCACCGGCGGCTTCCGGCCGCTAGGGGAGAGCCGGGCAGGGGCGCATGGGGTCCGTGCCAGGGCGAGTGGGGCGGTGTGCCGTCGCTCGCGGACCCGGTGCGCGAGGGCGGCCCGTGGGGTCTGCCGCCGCGGACCGGGTCCTGACCGGTGCGCCCGCATCGGAGCGGGCTTCAGCTCTTGAGATATGCGCGGTCTCCCATCACCACGACGGGATGGCGGGCCGGATCGAGGGCGCGCAGCAGGGCCTTCATCCCGGACTCGGGAACGGTCACGCAGGCCGACGTACCGTCACCGTGATCCAGGTGCAGCCATATGCCGCCGCCCTTCTCCACCCCTTCGGGCCGGTTCCAGTCGTACGGCGGTGCGCCCTTGAGCCGGTTGTAGTTGATGGCTATGACGTAGTCGAAGTCGTGGGCGTGGGCTTCGTCATCGCTGATCGTGGGGGCGAAAGCGTTGTCGTCGTGCCAGTACTCAAGGCGGCTGCCCGGATCCGCCAGCGCGCCGCCCGCGTCGGTCAGCGTGAACACACCGACGGGGCTGCGCTCGTCGTCCATGCGATGCTCCGTCGTCCAGCCCAGCCGGCCGTTGTGCCCGCGCCAACTGCCCATGGCGTCCCAGGTCGTGCCCCGCTTCTCGTAGAGCACGACGAGACTGTCGGGCGAATCCCGGCGGTCGCCGTAGACCACCACGAGTTGACGGGTGCCGGCCGGCACCTGCTTCCACATCCGGTCTCCGAGGCCCGGGGGGCGTGCGCCGACCGCCGGGCGCGGGGAGCCGGACGACGCCGGGTTGTTGATACCCGGGGCACCGCCCGGGCTGCTCCGGTCGGCGGTGTCACCGCAGGCCGTGGTAGTCGCCAGCAGAACGCCGCAGGCAAGGGCCGCGGGTATGGCGTGGCGCGCACCGCCGCGTCGTATCGGCCGCAAGAAGGGCCGGGTAACAGTTGATGTCCGCATGATCAGGATCTTGTGGCGGAACGAACGTCCTACGCATCCGCACGCGGGCATCTGGCCTAAGCGCATCGGCCGGCCGGACTGCCGTCCGTTCGGTGGGGTCGCCGCGGCCGGACCGCCGTCCAGAGGCGGCCCTCAGGGTCGGTGGTGAGCCCTGCCGGGGACGCGTTTGCGCTGGGCTTCGAGGACGCCGACGAACTCCACCGGCTCGCGACGCGTCCGGCGGACGCAGGCGGCTGCTCGACCGCCCGACGCCCGTCGGCCCGGCCGCTCACCGCGGTGGCGATCATGCCGCCGAGGGTGAACGGCTGTGGAGAGAGCGCCTTGGGGCCGTCCGCGGCTTCCGGGCCCCGTCGGCGCCCGGCGCGTCGCCGCCCGCCGACGGGGCCGTGCCGGGTCGGGCATAGCACGTCATCAGGAGCAGGGCGACCAGCGCGAGCACGACGACCATGACCAGGAACACGCACGCTCCGGTCACCGGCCCCTGGGCGAGGCCCCCAGCAGTTGCCGCCTGTTGCCCGGTGGGGCGGCAGCCGGGCCACGCCGCGCCGCGTGCCCGCCGCCCGTCGTCGGTGCCTCGCGGTCACCGGCCGGGGCGCGAGGCGCGGTCCCGGCCGGCCGTAGAGTGAGTGATCTTCGAGCGCACGCATCACCAGGAGGTCCTCATGACACGCCCCGTCACGGTCGTCACCGGCGGCAGCCGGGGGATCGGCGCCGCGACCTGTCTGCGGCTCGCCGCGGACGGTCACGACCTGGTCGTCGGCTACGTCCGGGACGCCGCGGCGGCCGAGTCGGTCGCGGACGGGGTGCGCGCGGCGGGGGGCCGCTGCGCGACCGTGCGCGTGGACACGGCCGTGGAGGCCGACGTGGAGCGGCTGTTCGACACGGCGGAGGAGCGGCTCGGACCCGTCACCGGTCTGGTGAACAACGCCGGGGTGAGCGGTCCCCTCGGACGGCTGGCCGACACGGACACCGCCGATCTGCGCCGGGTCGTCGAGGTCAATCTCCTCGGCACGCTGCTGTGCTCGCGTCGGGCCGCCCGTCTCATGGCGGCCCGGGGCGACGGCGTGATCGTGAACGTCTCGTCCGGGGCCGCAACGCTGGGCAGCCCCGGGGAGTACGTCCACTACGCGGCGACCAAGGCCGCCGTCGACACCCTCACCCTCGGGCTGGCGAAGGAACTCGGCCCGGACGGCGTCCGCGTCAACGCGGTCGCCCCCGGCGCGATCGACACGGAGATGCACGCGGCGATGGGCGATCCGGACCGCGCGCACCGTATGGCCGCCACGATCCCGCTGCGCCGGCCCGGCCGGGCGGAGGAGATCGCCGCCGCGATCGCCTGGCTGATGTCCGCGGAGGCCTCGTACACCACCGGCGCGGTGCTGCGGGTGGCGGGCGGCCGGTAGGGACCGACCGACGGGCTCGTCGACTTCCCGGCGGGCGCGGCACACCAGGGCGGGCGGAGCACGCCTGCGGGTCCCCGGGCCGCGCGGAAGCTCAGGCCGCCTCGATGATCTCCCCGCGGATCGCCTCGGCCCACTCGACCACCAGCAACTCGTACTCCGCGCGCTCCTGGGCCGACAGGGATCCGCCCGCACGCAGCCACAGGGCCCGGATCTGTTCGTTCACCTCGGCGGCAGGCCGCAGGGAACCAGGGGGTACGGAATCGGGGGACATGCGGACAAGCCTAGGGGTAAGCACTGACACTGCGCTACCGCGCCGCTACGGAGCCTGTACGGAGTCGGTCACGGGCGCGGCCGGTGGCCGCGGACGGTCAGCCCGCCGACTCGGCCGCGTGCGGGCTGAGCACTCCCGCCGTCACCAGGGCGATGATGACGATGCCGAGCGCGACCCGGTAGTAGACGAACGGCATGAAGCTCTTCGACGAGATGAACTTCATGAACCAGGCGATCACCGCGTAGCCGGAGGCGAAGGCGATCACCGTCGCGAAGAGCGTCGGGCCCCAGGCGACGTGGCCGCTGCTCATCGCGTCCTTCACCTCGAACATCCCGGAGGCGAGGACGGCCGGAATGGCGAGCAGGAAGGAGTAGCGGGCCGCCGCCTCGCGCCGGTAGCCCATGAACAGGCCGCCGCTGATCGTGGCGCCGGAGCGGGAGACTCCCGGGATGAGGGCGCAGGCCTGGCACAGGCCGTAGATCAGGCCGTCCCGGACGCCCAGGTTCTCCAGGGTCTTGCGTTGTTTGGGGGCGCGGTGCCGGCCGCTCTTCTCGTCGCGGGCCGCGAGCCGGTCCGCGAAGCCTATGACGAGGCCGACGACGATCAGCATGGTCGCCGTGATCCGCAGATCACGGAACGGCCCCTCGATCTGGTCCTTGAGCGTCACGCCCAGCACGCCGATCGGGATCGAGCCGATGATCACCAGCCAGCCCATCTGGGCGTCGTGGTCCTGCCGCATCGCCTTGTCGAACAGCGACCGGAACCAGGCCACGATGATCCGGCCGATGTCCTTGCGGAAGTAGATCAGAACCGCGGCCTCGGTGCCGATCTGGGTGATGGCCGTGAAGGCCGCGCCCGGGTCCTTCCAGCCGGAGAAGGCGGCGGTCAGCCGCAGGTGCGCGCTGGAAGAGACCGGAAGGAACTCGGTCAGCCCCTGGACGAGTCCGAGGACGAGGGATTCAAACCAAGACATGGAGGTGAGAGGTCCAAGTGCTGATCGGTAAAGCCGCGGAATATGGCGATCATGTGCCGAGAGGCAGCGTAGCGCCCTGGGGCGACGCGCCCGACACAGGGGTGAGTGGACCAGCGCCCCGAAGGGGCGCGGGGAACTGCGCGCCCAGCCGCGACGCACCCGCAGACGAACGACGGCACACCGCGGTAACCCCACACGGCCCGCAGCGGACCAACGCCCCGAAGGGGCGCGGGGAACGGCGCGCCCAGCCACGACGCACCCGCAGACGAACGACGGCGCACCGCGGTAACCCCGCACGGCCCGCAGTGGACCAGCGCCCCGAAGGTGCGCGGGGAACTGCGCGCCCAGCCACGACGCACCCGCAGACGAACGACGGCACACCGCGGTAACCCCGCACGGCCCGCAGCGGACCAACGCCCCGAAGGTGCGCGGGGAACTGCGCGCCCAGCCACGACGCACCCGCAGACGAACGACGACCCAACTCCGCCCACCCACCGCAACGCTACGCAGGACCCCGCACAGTCCACCCCGGCGTCTGCGGATACGCCGTAAGGCCCTCGTGCCGGACCCCGTCCCCGCAGGCCGCGCAGGTGACGACCGGCACCAGTTCATGGCCGCACGCGTGCTCGATCACCATGGGACGGTCGGTGCCCTCGCGCAGATGGCGGTCGCCCCAGGCCATCAGGGTCAGCAGGACCGGCTCCAGTTCGAGCCCCGCCCGGGTCGGCCGGTACTCGAAGCGCTGCGGGCGCTCGCTGTACGCGTGCTTGGTCAGGATCCCCGCGTCGACGAGCCGCCGCAGCCGGGTGGAGAGGATGTCGCGCGGGGCCCCGATGTTGCGGACCAGTTGGTCGAAGCGGCCGTTGCCGAGGCACGCCTCCCGGAGCACCAGCAGGGAGTACTTCTCGCCGACGAGCGCGAGCGCATCGGCGATGGAGCAGGGGCGCGGGTCTTTCGTGGCGGCCATGGCGCCCAGTCTAGGTGAGGGTTTGATTTTCCAACCGGCTGGGTTATGGTGAGTTCGGATTTCCTACTCACCGGTAGTCGCCCAGCTCACGGCCCGGCGGCCAAGGAGGCCCGACCATGCGTGACGCAGTCATTGTCGAAGCCGTACGCACCCCGATCGGCAAGGGCAAGCCGAACGGCTCCCTCGCGCACGTCCACCCCGTGGAACTCCTCGCCCACACCCTGCGCACCCTCGTGGCGCGCTCCGGCGTCGACCCGGCCCTGATCGACGACGTCATCGGCGGCACCGTCGACCAGGTCGGCGAGCAGGCCATGAACACCACCCGGTACGCCGTGCTGTCGGCCGGTTTCCCGGAGACGGTCCCTGCGACCACGGTGGACCGCCAGTGCGGCTCGTCCCAGCAGGCCGTGCACTTCGCCGCCCAGGGCGTGCTGTCCGGCGCCTACGACCTCGTCGTCGCCTGCGGCGTCGAGTCGATGAGCCGGGTGCCGATGTGGTCGAACGTGCCCGCGGGCAAGGACCCGTTCGGACCGGGAGTCGCCGCACGCTACCCGGAGGGACTCGTTCCGCAGGGCATCAGCGCCGAACTCATCGCCGCCAAATGGTCCCTTACGCGCGCGCGGATGGACGAGTTCGCCGTCTCCTCCCACCAAAGGGCCGCCGCGGCGTGGCGGGCCGGGCTGTTCGACGCCGAGGTCGCGCCGCTGGACGGCGTCGCCCGCGACGAGTGCGTACGACCGGACAGCACGCCAGAAATCCTCGCCGGACTCAGGCCCGCCTACCACGACCCCGGCTTCGCCGAGCGCTTCCCGCAGATCGAGTGGAACGTCACCGCGGGCAACGCCAGCCCCGTCAACGACGGCGCCTCCGCCGTCCTGATCGCCTCCGCCGACACCGCCGCCCGGCTCGGCCTGCGCCCGCTCGCCCGGCTGCACAGCTTCGCCGTCACCGGCTCCGACCCGCTGCTGATGCTCACGGGTGTCATCCCGGCCACGGAGAAGGTGCTGCGCAGGGCCGGGCTCACCCTTCGCGACATCGACCTGTTCGAGGTCAACGAGGCGTTCGCGAGCGTCGTCCTGGCCTGGCAGCAGGAGACCGGCGCCGACCCCGCCAGGGTCAACGTGCACGGTGGCGCGATCGCCCTCGGCCACCCGCTCGGCGCCAGCGGCACCCGGCTGACCACGACCCTCGTACACGCGATGCGCGCCCGCGGCGCCCGCTACGGACTGCAGACCATGTGCGAGGCGGGCGGACTCGCCAACGCCATGGTCCTGGAGGCCGTCTGACGGCTCATCGCGGACGCAGGTGGTGGCGCTTGCGCCAGGCCACCACGGCACCCGCGAGGGCCGGTACGGCGATGCACGCCAACGCGATCAGGAAAGCGGGCGACGTCGGCGCCGAGGCACGCGCGCCGGCCACGACGTACGCGGCGGTGTTCGGGATCGAACCGAGCGCCGTCGCGAGCAGGAACGGCAGCCAGCCCATGCGGGAGACGGCGGCACAGTAGTTCGCCGCCCAGAACGGCACGCCGGGGAACAGCCGCGCCGCCATCATCGAGCGGAAGCCGTGCCGGCTGAGCTGACCGTCGGCGGCCCGCAGCCAGCGCCCGCGCAGCAGCGGACGGAGCGCGTCCTGGCCCAGCACCCGGCCGAGCCCGAACGCGAGGGCGGCGCCCAGCACGGTGCCGACCAGCGCCGTGCCGAGCCCCAGTGAGGAGCCGAACAGGGCGCCTGCCGCCAGGTTCAGCAGGGGTCGCGGCACGAACGGCACCGTGCACAGCCCGTACGCGACGGCGAACACGGCCGCCGCGGCGTACCCGCCGAGCTGTGGCGGCCAGCCGTGGGTGAGCAGTCTTTGTGGCTCGAACAGCAGCATGGCCGCGGCGGCCGCCGCGAGCAGCGTCACCAGCAGCGACAGGCGCGACCAGGGCGACAGCAACGCGCGCGTGCAGCGCGCCGCGAAGCCCGCGCGCGTGAGGTGCGGATCGGCCGCCGTCGTGGGGACGGCGACGGCCAACTCCGTGGCGGCGGCCCGGGGAGAGGCCGTGGCGGTGCCCCCAGAGCGGTTGGTGGCATCGAGCATGCCGGTGACAGTAACCGACGAAGATGTCCGATCGACGTACGGACCGACGTATGCCGGTCACCTCGTGGCCCCCATGCCGCCGCCCGGACGCCCCGGGGAACCGCCGGTGGCGCCCGCGCCGGGGAACCTCGATTGCGTGCGTCGGCGCCGGAAAACCATTCGACGCGGCACGCCGCTTCGGCGATGATCGACGCCATGTTCCGGCTCGCCTTCGTCCTCGCAGCATCCGCAGTCGCGGATGCCCCGAAGGCTGCCGTCCCGATCGTCGTGGCCGTCGACGGCGCCCGAAGCTGACCCTCTCCGGATCGTCCGGCGGACCCCGCAGGGGGAGGGTCGGTGCCTCTCCGGGGTCCCCACACCATTCACGAGGCTTCGAGGTACAGCCATGCCCAAGACGGCGTACGTGCGCACCAAGCCGCATCTGAACATCGGCACGATGGGTCACGTCGACCACGGCAAGACCACCCTGACCGCCGCCATCACCAAGGTCCTGGCCGAGCGCGGCACCGGCGGCGGCACCCGGTACGTGCCGTTCGACCGCATCGACCGGGCCCCGGAGGAGGCGGCGCGCGGCATCACCATCAACATCGCGCACGTCGAGTACGAGACCGACACCCGGCACTACGCGCACGTCGACATGCCGGGCCATGCCGACTACATCAAGAACATGGTCACCGGCGCCGCGCAGCTCGACGGGGCGATCCTCGTCGTCTCCGCGGTCGACGGGATCATGCCGCAGACCGCCGAGCATGTGCTGCTCGCCCGGCAGGTGGGTGTCGACCACATCGTCGTCGCCCTCAACAAGGCCGACGCGGGCGACGAGGAGCTGACCGACCTGGTGGAGCTTGAGGTCCGCGAACTGCTCACCGCGCAGGGCTATCCCGGCGACTCCGTACCCGTCGTACGTGTCTCCGGGCTCAAGGCCCTGGACGGGGACCCGCGCTGGACCGGTGCCGTCGAGGCGCTGCTGGACGCGGTGGACACCTATGTGCCGGTCCCGGAGCGCTACCTCGACGCGCCGTTCCTGCTGCCCGTGGAGAACGTGCTGACCATCACCGGCCGGGGCACCGTGGTCACCGGCGCGGTGGAGCGCGGCACCCTTCATGTCGGCGACCGGGTCGAGGTGCCCGGCGCCGGGCTGGAGACGGTGGTCACCGGCCTGGAGACCTTCGGCAAGCCGATGCAGGAGGCGCAGGCCGGGGACAATGTGGCGCTGCTGCTGCGCGGGGTGCCGCGGGACGCGGTGCGGCGCGGGCACGTCGTGGCGGCGCCCGGCAGCGTCGCGCCGAGCCGTCGCTTCTCCGCGCGGGTGTACGTCCTTTCCGCACGTGAGGGCGGCCGGACGACCCCGGTGTCGACGGGCTACCGGCCGCAGTTCTACATCCGCACCGCGGACGTGGTCGGGGACGTCGACCTCGGCGCGGCGGCGGTCGCGCGTCCCGGGGACACCGTCACCATGACGGTGGAGCTGGGTCGCGCGGTCCCCCTGGAGCCGGGGCTCGGGTTCGCCATCCGCGAGGGCGGCCGGACGGTCGGCGCAGGCACGATGACCTCGGTCGACTGACGGCCCGGCGCCGGGTGCGGTCCGCCGTGGACGGCGCGGGCCCCTCCGTGGTGAAGGTGGCGCGGCCTTGCGTCGGGTGGGCCTTGCGTCGGTGCGGGTCAGGTGGTTGCGGGGCGCGGTGGTCAGGGCTCGCGCGGGCGGTGACGCGGACGGGTGTGGCACGAACTCGTGGGCCCGGCGCCGGGTGCGGTCCGCCGCGGACGGCGCGGGCCCCTCCGTGGTGAAGGCGGCGCGGGCTTGCGTCGGGCGGGTCTCGGGTCGGTGCGCGGGTGCGAGTCACGCGGCCACCGAGTGCGGCGTTACGTGCGGCGCCGCTGGGCGCCAGGCGGCCCCGGCCCGGCCGGCAGCACGCCGTCGCCCCGGCCGGCATGGGCCCGCGCGCGAGCTGTGACCCGCGGGCGTGCCCGGTGCGGGGGGCCAGGCCCAAGGCCCGTGCGGGAGGTGGGGTTTGAGGGTTCGGGCCGGACGCCGGGGGCGGAGGTCTGGACCGGGCGCCGGGCTGGCGGGATGGGGTCGGTTCGGGGCGTGGTCGGTACCGGCACAATGGGGGAGTGAGCGAACCCATACCCGTCGTCCGCGCCACCGACCACGGCACCGCGAAGCTGATGCCGGACGTCGACCGGGCGCGGGCCTGGCTGCTCACGGTCGACGGGGCGCCGCAGTCGTACGTCGACCTGGACGAGCCGACGCATCTGGAGTTCGAATACGCCCGGCGGCTCGGGTACGTGCTGGGCGTCGTGGCGGAGCCGGGCCGGCCGCTGGACCTGGTGCATCTCGGTGGAGGCGCCCTCACCCTGCCCCGCTATGTGGCGGCGACCCGGCCGGGCTCGCGGCAGGACGTCGTGGAGGCCGACCGGGCGCTGCTGGCCCTGGTCACCGAGCGGCTGCCGGTCCCGGACGGCGCCGGCATCGCCCTGCACCCCGCCGACGCCCGAGCCTGGCTGGAATCGGCCGCCGACGACACGGCGGACGTGCTGATCGCCGACGTCTTCGGCGGCTCCCGGGTCCCCGCGCACCTCACCTCGCTCGGCTACGCCCGCGAGGCCGAGCGCGTGCTGCGGACGGGCGGCGTCTATCTGGCCAATCTCGCCGACGCCGCGCCCTTCGCCTTCCTGCGCTCCCAACTCGCCACGTTCGCGGCCGTGTTCGAGGAGCTGGTGCTGATCGCCGAGCCGGGGGTGCTGCGTGGCCGACGGTTCGGCAACGCGGTGCTCGTCGCCGCGCGCCGGCCCCTGGACACGGCGGCACTGGCCCGCCGCACCGCCTCCGACGTCTTCCCGGCCCGGGTCGAACACGGCCCCGGGCTACGGGAGTTCATCGGCGCGGCCCGACCGGTCCCGGACGCGGAGGCCGTGCCGTCGCCCGAGCCGCCCGAGGGGGCGTTCGGCATCGGCTGAGGCGCGGAGCGGTCCGGACACGACGGCCGCGGCCCCGCCCGCTCCGAACCGTCCCGCTCCGAATCGCCCAGGACCGCCCCGCTCCGAACCGCCCCGCCCAGGACCGCCCTGCTCAGAGCCGTCCGCTCAGGACCCCGTCGGCTCGCCGTGCACCCGCACCGTGCTGAGGATCTTCATGATGGTCTCCGTGTCCAGCTCCCCGTCCACGCCCTTGGCGGCGTAGAGGTTGAAGGACACGATGTCGTCCGCCGAGTTCCGGAAGGCGAACGTGATCGCCTTGCCGTCGCTGGCGCACTTGCCGGTGCGGGGGGTGTTGGTCGAACGCGCCCAGGCGTAGGCGCCCTTGACACCCGTCTTGGTGGTGTAGTCCGTGGCCTTCTTGTCGTAGGTGATGCTCTTCTTGTCCGGCTGTGTGTAGCCGCCGTAGACCCACCAGGGCACGCCCCGGATCGCCGCGTCGCCGGGGCTCTTGGCGCCGCTCTCGCCCTTGGTGCCCGCCACGGCCAGCGGAGTGTCGTCGGTCTTGCCGTCCATGTCGTCGTCGGAGGTGCACCACTTCGACTTGTACTCGGCCGGCGCCGACATCATGATCAGCGGCTTGGCGTCGGGGGACTTGCGGTCCTCGAAGCCGATCGAGGTGCCCGGGGAGTCGAGCTGCCAGTCCGGGGGCACGTCGAAGGCCGTTCCCCGCTTGGGGTTGACGACCACCTTCCAGCCGGCCACGAGCGGCTTCTCGGTCTCGTTGGTGCGCGGATTCTCGTCCGTGCCGGACGACTCGCTCGCCGCCGGGTCCGCCGAGGGCGACTGGCCGGACTTCTTGTCCTTGCCGCCGTCCGCCTTGTCGTCCTTGTCACCGCCCAGCACGAGGAATCCGGTCACACCGGCCGCGACGACCACCGCAGTCGCCGCCACGATCGCGACGAGCTTCGTCCGGTTCCCGCCGCCCCCGCCCTGCGGCGGCTGGGGCGCTCCGACGGGTGCGGGCGTGCCCCACTGCGACTGCTGCGGGTACGGGTTGGGCTGTTGGTAGCCGGGCTGCTGGTACGGGTTGGGTTGCTGGTAACCCGGCTGCTGGTACGGGTTGTTCTGCGGATTCTGCTCGCCCCCTGGCGGCTGCTGTCCTGGCCACATGGGCAGTAACCCTAGTGCCGCCCCGGACACGATTCGGTCACCGGACCTCGTCAGGGCCGTACCGAACCGGGACGCCGGCCGCGCGGTGTTCCCGGGCCGCGTTCACAGCACCTTGGCGCGGATCAGCGCCGACAGCACCAGGGCGCCGGGCAGCAGCGGGAGCCAGTCCATGAGCACGCGGAACCCGATGACGGTCGCCGTGGCCACGGCCAGCGGGGCATCGAAGGCCACCAGCGTGAAGACCACCGCGGCGTCCACCGCGACGCCGCCCGGCGCGGGCACCGCCCCCACGGCGGTGCCCGCGGCCAGGTACGCCACGACCACGTGCGTCCACGGCACCGGCAGCCCGAGCGCGGCACCCACCGACGCGAGCACGCACGCCTGCAACAGCGGCATCGCCGCGGCCCCGCCCCACAGCGCGAGGACCCGGCAGGGCCGGGTGTGCAGCACCCGCGCGTCGGCGAGGGCGGTGCGCAGCAGGCCGGTCACCGGGCGGCGCAGCGGGCGTACGACCGTGACGAGCAGGACCGCGACGGCGGCGCAGGTGCCCGCGACGGCGATCACCGCGACCAGGGTGCGGCCGTCCGGCACCAGGTCGCCGAGCCTGCGTCCGGCGGGCGAGGTCAGCAGCAACGTCAGCAGCACCAGTGTCTTGGCGACGGGCTTCACCAGCGAGTACAGGGCGAGCGAGGCCGTGGCCCGGTCCAGCGGAATGCCGCGGCCCCGCAGGAAGCGCAGGGTGACGGCGTGCGCGCCGAGGCCCGCGGGCAGCGCGTGGTTCGCGGCACCGGCGGCGAACTGCGAGGCCAGCAGCAGTCCCGGCGGCAACCGGTCGGGGAGGGCGCCCTGGCGGACGCAGGAGGCCGCCACCCAGCCCAGGCAGGTGAAGCCGAGCCCGGCCAGCAGCCACCCCGGGTCGGCCGCGGCCAGCCGGGCGGCACCCTCGTACAGGAGGGGCCGATTGGTCAGCCCCCAGATCCCGGCCAGCAGGAGGGGGCTCAGACACAGCACCAGCCGGATCGGGCGGGCCGCCATGAACGGCACCGGCCGCCCGGGCGCGTCGGGCGTGGGCGGTTCGGGCGTGAGCGAGGCTGCTTCCGGCCGGAGGGGGGAGGCCCCGGACGGGAGCGTGGGGACTGAGGACACGGGGTACGTCGTCCTTCCGCATCGGGCCGCGCGGCGGCGGCCTGAGGGTGCGAGGCGGGGAAACCGCGGGGAGCCTTCCCGTTCCGTGTGACACGCAAATGTCCGAGAGCCGAAGGGCCGTCGGCGGGACGGTGCCGCGGGCCGGTCCGTGCGCCCGCGCCCCGGTGAACCGGTAGCCTGCACGGGGGCGTGCCGTCGCAGCCGCCCGGTGGAGCAGGACCGACAGGGAAGGAACCGGCGTTGCACGTCCAGGAATGGCTCGACACCGTGCCCGCGGTGGCCGTCTACGCCGTGGTGGCCTTGATCATCGGCCTGGAGAGCCTGGGCATCCCGCTGCCGGGCGAGATCGTCCTGGTGTCGGCGGCGCTGCTCTCCTCGCAGCACTCGGACATCAACCCGGTGGTCCTCGGCACCTGTGCGACCCTCGGCGCCGTCGTCGGCGACTCCATCGGCTACGCCATCGGCCGCAAGGGCGGGCGTCCGCTGCTGGCCTGGCTCGGCAAGAAGTTCCCCAGGCACTTCAGCGAGGGGCACATCGCCACCGCGGAGCGGTCCTTCGAGAAGTGGGGCATGTGGGCGGTGTTCTTCGGCCGCTTCGTCGCCCTGCTGCGCATCTTCGCCGGTCCGCTCGCCGGCGTCCTGCACATGCCGTACTGGAAGTTCCTGATCGCCAACGTCCTCGGCGGCATCTGCTGGGCGGGCGGCACCACCGCGGTCATCTACTACGTCGGCGTGGTCGCCGAGGACTGGTTGAAGAGGTTCTCCTGGCTGGGCCTGGTGGCGGCGGTCCTGATCGGCCTGACCTCGATGCTGGTGCTCCGGCGCAAGGCGAAGAAGACGCAGGAGTCCCGGACCGAGTCGGAGCCGGTGCCCGTCCGCGACTGACCCGGGCTACTCGTGCACCTCGCGGTGCGTCCTGGCCAGCTCCGCGTACAGGGTGCCGTTCAGCGTCAGGCCCCGCCGCTCCTCGTCGGTGAGTTCCCGCTTCACCTTCGCGGGCACACCGGCGACCAGCGAACCCGGCGGTACCGTCATCCCCTGCGGCACCAGCGCCTGGGCCGCGACCAGCGAGCCGGCCCCGATCACCGCCCCGTTCAGCACGGTCGCGCCCATGCCGATCAGGCAGTCGTCCCGCACCGTCGCCCCGTGCACCACGGCGTTGTGGCCGATGGAGACCCGCTCCCCGACACTGACCGGGAAGCCGGGGTCGGCGTGCAGGGTGACGTTGTCCTGGACGTTCGCGCTCGCCCCGACGGTGATCCGCTCTACGTCGCCGCGCAGCACCGCGCCGTACCAGACGCTCGCGCCCGCGTGCAGCGTCACATCGCCGATCACCGAGGCGGTCGGGGCCACGAACGCCCCCTCGTCGATCCGGGGCTCCCTGCCGCCGATGCCCACGATCAGCGCCTTGTGCGTCATCTGCGTCCACCGTTCCGTCCGCCGGGGCGAGCACACCGGCCTGCCGAGGGAAATACACCGGCACCGTACGCCATCCGGTGGGGCGAAGATCACAGCGGTACGGTCTCATGGCCGCGGCGCCCGCTGAGTACCGTGAGCGGGTGCCGAAGCCCAAGAACACGTTCTCGTCCTGGCGGCGCCGCCTCGCCCAGCGAGTCGTCCACGCGGGCTGGGCCTGGGCGCAGCGCGCGGGGTCCGTGACCGCCGAGCACCCGGGCCGGCTGCGCTTCGGCGCGATGGGAACGGGTACCAGGCTCGCCTTTCCGCTCGGCACGGTCTTCGGTGAACCCTGGATCCGTCTCGGCGCCCACTGCATCATCGGCGAGCAGGTCACCCTGACCGCGGGCCTGATGCCGGACCTGGACCTCGGTCCCGAACCGATCCTGTGCATCGGCGACGGGGTCGTCCTCGGCCGCGGCAGCCACGTCATCGCCGACACGACGGTCACCATCGGCAGCGACTGCTACTTCGGACCGTATGTGTACGTCACGTCCACCAACCACTCGTACGACGACCCGCACCAGCCCATCGGGCGGCAGTGGCCGCGGATGGAGCCGGTGCGGATCGGACCCGGATGCTGGATCGGCACCGGAGCGGTGGTCCTGCCGGGCGCACGGATCGGCCGGAACGTGGTCGTGGCGGCCGGCGCGGTGGTCCGCGGCACGGTGCCCGACCACGCGGTGGTCGCCGGCGCGCCCGCACGGGTGGTGCGGCGCTGGACGTCCGACGACGGCTGGCAGCCCCCGCTGCGCACCCCCGCCCCGGTGCCGATCCCGGACGGCATCACACCGGAGCAACTGCTCGCGCTGGCCGACCTCGACGAGGAGGCCGTGACCCGGCTCGCCGAACTGGAGGCCGACGGCTGACCCGCCCTGGGCGAGCACGCGGGCGGGCGCGCAGTACAGTTCGGTGAACACTCGGGTGCACCGCGCCGTAGTTCAGTCAAGTAAACTGTGACATTTGGAATATTGGACCGTAGTAGTGGACGTATCGTGTCGGACCTCGATCTGCTGACCCAGTCCCTCGCGCGCAACGTCAAGCGCTGGCGCACCGAGCGCGGCTTCACCCTGGACGCGCTGGCCGCCCGGGCGGGAGTCAGCCGCGGCATGCTCATCCAGATCGAGCAGGCCCGCACCAATCCCAGCCTCGGCACGGTCGTCAAGATCGGCGACGCTCTCGGCGTCAGCATCACCACCCTGCTCGACTACGCGCAGGGCCCCACGGTCCGGATCGTCCCCGCCGAGCGGGCCGTACGGCTCTGGCACACCGACGCCGGCAGCTACAA
The DNA here is from genome assembly GCF_042873595.1 of Streptomyces sp. NPDC004629. Classification (NCBI taxonomy): domain Bacteria; kingdom Bacillati; phylum Actinomycetota; class Actinomycetes; order Kitasatosporales; family Streptomycetaceae; genus Streptomyces; species Streptomyces sp. NPDC004629. The sequence goes on from NZ_JBIALO010000016.1 coordinate 35,973, forward strand.
CCGGCTGCTCGCGGGCGCCGAGGCCCCCGGCCCGCTGGAGATGTGGGACTGGCGGCTGATGCCGGGGGAGAGCAGCCCCTCCGACCCGCATCCCGCCGGCACGGTGGAACTCCTCCACGTCACGGTGGGGGAACTGACGCTCACCGTGGACGGCGTCGAGCACCGCGTCCCGGCCGGCGCGAGCGCCTCCTTCGACGCCGGCACGGCGCACACGTACGGCAACACCGGCGACGTCCCGATGGAGATGGTGATGACCGTCTCCGTCCCGCCCGTACGCTGAGGCCCCGGAGACCGCCTGTTAGCGTGCGGACATGCGCGCACCCATCGGAGACTTCGACACCGCCGCCCCCGCTCCGGACCGCCTCGACGAACTGATCGCCCCGGTCGCCGACGCCGTGCGCCACTGGCGCGGCAGCGTCCCCGCCGACCGGATCGTCCACGTCGACACCGAGCCCGAGTGGGCGGACACCGCCGTCTTCGTCGAGCACTACGGCCGCGAGCTGCTGGAGCGGTCCGCGAACTGTGTGGTCGTCGCGGGCAAGCGGGCCGGTGAGACGACCCTCGCGGCATGCGTCGTGCTGTCCACCACCCGGGTCGACGTCAACGGGGTGGTCCGCCGCCAACTGGGCGCGCGCAAGGCCTCGTTCGCCTCGATGGACACGGCCACCGGGGAGACCGGCATGGAGTACGGCGGCATCACCCCGCTCGGACTGCCCGCCGGCTGGCCGGTGCTGGTGGACTCCGCCGTCGTCGACCTGCCCTACGTCCTGGTCGGCAGCGGACGCCGACGCGGCAAACTGCTGGTACCGGGCAAGGCGTTCGCCGAACTGCCGGGCGCGGTGGTCCTGGAGGGCCTGGGCGTCGCCTGACCTCAGGCGGTCACATGGTGCGCCAGCGCCCGGTGCGGGTCCGCCTCGCCGGGCGCGGGCGCCGGATCGGCGTGCACCAGGGCCGCGGTCAGCCGCGGCACGGCGTGCAGCAGGGCGTGCTCGGCGTCGACCGCGATCGCGTGCGCCCGTCGTACCGTCGCGTCGCCGTCCACCACGATCGCCACCTCCGCCCGCAGCCGATGGCCGATCCAGCGCAGCCGCAACTCACCCACTCCGCGCACGCCCGGCACCGCACACAACGCCCGCTCGGCCCGGTCCACCAGCGCCGGGTCGACGGCGTCCAGCACCCGCCGGAACACCTCGCGCGCGGCGTCCCGCAGGACCAGCGCGATGGCGGCCGTGATCGCCAGCCCCACCAGCGGGTCGGCCAGTTGCCAGCCCAGTGCGGACCCGGCGGTGCCCACCAGCACGGCCAGTGAGGTGAAGCCGTCGGTACGGGCGTGCAGGCCGTCGGCGACGAGCGCGGCGGAGCCGATCGCCCGCCCCACCCGGATCCGGTAGCGGGCCACCCACTCGTTGCCCGCGCAGCCGACCAGCGCGGCCACGGCCACCGCCGGCAGATGCTGCACCGGCCGCGGGTCGAGGAGCCGGTCCACCGCCGTCCATGCCGCGAAGACCGCGGACGCGGTGATGGTCAGCACGATGGCGATCCCCGCCAGGTCCTCGGCGCGGCCGTAGCCGTAGGTGAAGCGCCGGTTCGCCGCGCGGCGGCCGAGCAGGAACGCGATGCCGAGCGGCACGGCCGTCAGCGCGTCCGCCGCGTTGTGCGCCGTGTCGCCGAGCAGCGCCACCGATCCGGACGCGACCACCACCACGGCCTGCGCGAGCGCGGTCACGCCGAGCACCGCCAGGGAGACCCACAGCGCCCGCATGCCACGGGCCGAGGCCTCCAGGGCGGTGTCGAGCTTGTCGGCGCTGTCGTGGGAGTGCGGGGTGAGGAGATGGCCGAGGCGGTGCCGCAGACCGGAAACCGTCCGGGACGGCCCGTGGCCGTGCCCGTGGCTGTCGCCGTGCCCGTGGTCGTGCCCGTGCCCGTGCTGGCGTTCCTGGCCGGATTCATGGCCTGGAACGTGTTCGTGCGCAGGGCCGTGCCGGTGCGCGTGCGCGTGGCCGCGCCCCGGCTCGTCGCCGTGCGCAAGCCCGTGGTCGTGGCCGTGCTCGTGCCGGTGCCGGTCGCTCACGTGGATCCCCTTCCGGTGCGCGGGAGTGGACGCACGACGCCCACGCCGCCATTATGTGCGTATGAGCGCACGCATGCACCTATCACCTGCGCACCATCCGCACCCGCGCACCCCCGGCGAGGAGCAGTTCGCGGTCGCGGCCGACCTGCTCGCCCTGCTCGGTGACCGCACCCGCCTCGCCCTGCTGCACGCGCTCACGGCCGGTGAGGCCGATGTCGGCACGCTCACCGAGGCGTGCGGCGCGGCCCGGCCCGCCGTCAGCCAGCACCTGGCCCGGCTGCGGCTCGCCGGCCTGGTGAACACGCGCAAGGAGGGCCGCCGGGTGGTCTACTCGCTGCGCCACGACCATCTGCGCCGGCTGGTGGCCGAGGCGCTGGACGTGGCGGACCACCGGCTCACCGAAACCCGCCCCGGACAGGGGAGGTGAGCCGGACCGGCCGACGCCGGGCGCCCACCGGCCGGGCCCGCCCGGTCCCGGTCCGCGCACGCGGTCAGTACGCCTCGGCCGCGCCCAGGTACTGCTCCGCGAACGCCCTCGCGGCGGCCGGGGAGGTGAACAGCCGGCGCAGCCGGGCCAGGCTGGTGGCCGCGCGGTACGGGTCGCCCGACGCCGCGCCGTGGTACACGCCGGACAGCCACTGCGAGAACTCCTGGTAGTCCCACGCCCGCCGCAGGCACGCCGCCGAATAGCCGGCCAGGCCGGCAGCGTCGCCCCCGAGGACGCGCGCGACGAGCGCGTCGCCCAGCAGGAAGGCGTCGTGCAGCGCCAGGTTCATGCCCTTCGCCGCGATCGGCGCGGTGAGATGGGCCGCGTCGCCCGCGAGGAACAGCCGCCCGAACTCCATGGACGACACCACGTAGTTGTGCATGTCCAGCACGCGCTTCTCGATCAGCCGGCCCTCCGCGAGCGCGGGCGCCCCCGCCGCACCGAGCCGTACCCGCAACTCGGCCCAGACCCGTTCGTGCGGCCAGTTCCCCGGGTCGTCGCCGGGCGGGCACTGGAGGTAGTAGCGGGTGACCTCGGGGCTGCGGGCCATGTGCCCGGCGAACCCGCGCGGATGGACACCGAACACCACGCAGTCGGCGGACGGCGGCGCCTCGGCCAGCAGCGCCAGCCAGCCGATGCCGTAGTCGTGCCGCGCGAGCGTCGCCCGGGACGCGGGCACCGCGTCCCGGGACACCCCGCGCGCGCCGTCGCACCCCGCGACGAAGTCGCACCGGATCACCCGGCGTTCACCGGTCCTCGGGCACAGGTACGACACCGAGGGACGATCCGTCTCCAGGTCGTGCAGCCGTACCTCCCGGACGCCGAAGCGGATGTCGCCGCCGCGGCCGGTGTACTCGCGCACCAGGTCCGTCACCAGCAACGGCTGCGGATACACGAAGTGGTGACGGCCCGTCAGCTCGTGGTAGCGGAACCGGTACCGCTCGCCGTCGAAGCGGAACTCGCACGCGGCGTGCGCCTGCGCCCGCGCCGGCAGACCGGCCGCGAGCCCGCGCCGATCGAGTTCGCGCACCGCCCACTCCTCTATGACGCCGGCGCGCGGCCGCGTCTCGATGAACTCCCTGCTCTCGGTCTCCAGGACCACGCAGTCGACGGCGGCGGCCCGCAGGATGCCGCCGACGGTGAGCCCGGCGGGCCCGGCGCCCACGACGACGACCGGCCGCCGTTCCACGGACGCGGAGTGGGGGGAGGGGAACGTCACCGGGCCATTATGACGGTGTCCGGTCAGACAGAGGTCACCCCGCCCGCCGGCCCAGGGCGGGGATCTCGATGGCCGGGCAGCGGTCCATGACCATGTCGAGACCGGCGGCCCGGGTCCGCTCGTAGGCGGCCTCGTCGATCACCCCGAGCTGGAACCAGACGGCCCGCGCGCCCTTGGCGACCGCCTCGTCGGCGACCTGCCCGGCGAGATCGCTGTTCACGAACACATCCACGACATCCACCTCGAAGGGGATGTCCGCGAGGGAGGCGTACCCGCGCTCGCCGTGGACCGTCTCCGCCTTGGGGTGCACCGGGACCACGCGCTTGCCGAACCGCCGCAGCACCTCGGCCACCCCGTAGGCGGCGCGCCGCCGGTTCGAGGACAGGCCCACCACGGCCCAGGTGTCGCCCGGCTCGGTCAGGATCCTGCGGATCGTCGCTTCGTCGCCGTACACGGTCGTGGCCTCCTCGGGCGTGGCGCGGAACTGTCCCTCGGCCAACAGTGCCCGCCGGGCGGTGATTCCCGCGCCGGCCCGGCACGGCCCCGGGGCGGGCGGCCGGGCGCCGCCTACCGCATCCGCCGCCGCGGTGTCCGGTTTCGGCGCCAAGTCCTGCGTACGGGCTTCCGTCCGCCTACGCTCGCTGCGTGCTGCGCATCATCGACGCCCGAACCGGCCGACCCGTCGACGCCGCTCCCGCCCGCCGAGGCCTGACCCGGGTCGAGGCCCACGCGTCGGGCTCGGACATCTCGGCCCTGCGTGTGCTGCTCGTCGCCGACGTGCTGCTCCGCGCCCTGGAGCTCGGCGGCACGCCCGTGTGGTGCCTGCTCACCGGCGGGCGGCGGCAGGCCGAGCTGCGTGCGGCGGCCACGGCCCTGGGCATCCGGCCCTTCGAGGAGGGGCGCGACCTCGCCGCCGGCCTCGGCGAGGCGCAGATCGTGCACGTGGTCGGGGACGACGGCGCGATGCCCGAGGGCGGGGTCGTCGTCGGCGTCGCCCCCGCGATCCGCGCGGACCCTGCCCGGGAGGCGCCCGGGGTGGCCGGCGCCGCCTCCGCGGACCCGCCCGCCGATCCCGCCGTACTGCGCCTCGCCCTGCTCGCCACCCGCCGGGACACGCCCGTGCGCATCGACCCGGACGCGCTGGACCGGGCCGGGCGGATGCTGGCGCGCCGGCGCCGGGCGGTCGCCCACTGGGCACGGCAGCCGTCCCGCCCGATCCCCGACGAGGTGCGCGGGCGGTTGCGCGCCGCATGGGAGGACAATCTGGATGTGACCGAGGTACTGAAGGTCCTGGACCAGGTCGCGGAGGCAGCCGACCTGCCCGACGGCGCCCGCTTCGAGACGTACGCCCACGCCGACCGGCTGCTCGGCCTCGACCTCGTCCGCGACCTCGGGAGCCCCGCATGATCGCCCGCGCGGGCGCGGGCCCGCTGCGCCGCCTCGTCGTGCTGCGGCACGCCAAGTCCGCCTGGCCCGAAGGCGTCGCCGACCACGAACGCCCGCTCGCCCCGCGCGGCCGGCGCGACGCCCCGGCCGCGGGCCGCGCCCTCGCCGAGGCCGACTGCCTGCCCGACCTCGCCCTGTGCTCCACCGCGCTGCGCGCCCGGAGCACCTGGGAACTCGCCTCGGCCCAGTGGGGCACCCCGCCGCCCGCCCGGTTCGACCCGCGGCTGTACGCGGCCGGCGTGCCGGACCTGCTGCGGGTCGTGCACGAGGTGTTGCCCGAGGTCGAGACGCTGCTCCTGCTCGGACACAACCCGGGCCTTGCGGAACTGGTCCTCGATCTGGCCCGGGACGGCCTGGACGACACCCTGGAAGTGGTCCGGCGGAAGTTCCCGACGTCGGCCATCGCGATCCTGTCCTGGCACGGCACCGGCTGGCAGGCCCTCACCCCCGGCACCGCGCTCCTCACGTCGGTCACGGTCCCCCGCGGGAAACGGCGCGGGAAGGCGTAGGAGGCGGCCGGACGTCCCCGACTGAGGGTGACCGCGAACCGGTGGCGCGGTCGACGAGGGTGCGCCGGCCGCGGGCATCACGGGATCCGTGCCCGCACAGCACGTCGGGGGTGCCACCGCTTCGGTCGGGGAAACGGGTACGGATTAGGCTGGCCGGATGCAGGACGAGTACCGCACCGTCGCCCGTGCGGGTGTGCACGAGACCGAGGTCAATCGCTCACGCTTCCGGTGCGCGCTCGCCCCGGCCGCCACCGAACGGGAGGCCCAGGAGTTCGTCGCCGCGGTCCGCAAGGAGCACGCCGACGCCACCCACAACTGCTGGGCGTACGTCATCGGCGCCGACGCGGCCGTCCAGAAGGCCAGTGACGACGGGGAACCCGGCGGCACCGCGGGCGTCCCGATGCTCCAGATGCTGCTGCGGCGCGACATGCGGTACGTCGTCGCCGTCGTCACCCGCTACTACGGCGGCGTCAAGCTCGGCGCGGGCGGACTCATCCGGGCGTACGGCGGCGCCGTCGGCGAGGCCCTGGACCAGCTCGGCACCCGCACCCGGCGCCGCTTCCGGCTGGCCACGGTGACCGTCGACCACCAGCGCGCGGGCAAGGTGCACAACGACCTGCGCGCGACCGGCCGCACGGTGCGCGACGTCCGGTACGGCGAGACGGTCGCCATCGAGATCGCCCTGCCGGACGCCGACGTGGACGCCTTCCGCGCCTGGCTGGCCGACGCCACCGCCGGGACGGCCCGCTTCGAGGCGGGCGGAGAGGCGTACGGGGACGCATGACCTTCGCAGCCGTACGGACCCAACGGGCCCATGGGACGCGGCCGGTGCCGGGGCCGATACGGGAGTAACCGCCCGTGATGTCAGACCCGGCCGTTAGTCTCGGGGATCATGAGACTCCTGCACACCTCCGACTGGCATCTGGGCCGGGCGTTCCACCGGGTGAACCTGCTCGACGCCCAGGCCGAGTTCATCGGACACCTCGTCACGACCGTGCGCGAGCACGACGTGGACGCGGTGGTCGTGTCGGGAGACGTCTACGACCGGGCGGTGCCCCCGCTCGCCGCGGTCGAGCTGTTCGACGACGCGCTGCACCGGCTCGCCGACCTCGGCGTGCCCACGCTGATGATCTCCGGCAACCACGACTCGGCCCGCCGCCTCGGGGTCGGCGCCGGGCTCCTGGACCGCGCGGGCATCCATCTGCGGACCGACCCCGCCGGCTGCGGCACCCCGGTCGTGCTGGCCGACGCCCACGGGGACGTGGCCTTCTACGGCCTGCCCTACCTCGAACCCGCCCTGGTGAAGGACGCGTTCGGGGTCGACAGGGCGGGCCACGAGAGCGTCCTCGCCGCCGCCATGGACCGGGTACGCGCCGACCTCGCCGCCCGCGCCCCCGGCACCCGCTCCGTCGTCCTCGCGCACGCCTTCGTCACCGGCGGCCGGACCAGCGACAGCGAACGGGACATCACCGTGGGCGGGGTGGCCGCCGTCCCGGCCGCGGTCTTCGACGGCGTCGACTATGTGGCGCTCGGGCATCTGCACGGCTGCCAGACCCTCTCCCCGCGCGTGCGCTACTCGGGCTCCCCGCTGGCCTACTCCTTCTCCGAGGCCGGCCACCGCAAGAGCATGTGGCTCGTCGACCTCGGCGCCGACGGAGCGGTCGCCGCCGAGCGCGTCGACTGCCCGGTGCCGCGCCCGCTGGCCCGGATCCGGGGCACACTGGAGGACCTGCTCGCCGACCCCGCGCTCGCCCGGCACACGACGGCCTGGGTCGAGGCCACGCTCACCGACCAGGTGAGGCCCGCCGACCCCATGGCCCGGCTCACCGTCCGCTTCCCGCACACCCTCAGTCTCGTCTTCGCCCCCGAGCGGGCCCCGGACGACCCCGATGTGTCGTACGCCAGGCGCCTCGCCGGCCGCGCCGACCAGCAGATCGCCCAGGACTTCGTGGCCCATGTGCGCGGCGCGGGCCCCGACGAGCGGGAACTGGCCGTGCTGCGGGAGGCGTTCGACGCCGTGCGCGCCGACGACGCGCTGCGCGAGGTGGCGCGATGAGGCTGCACCGGCTGGACGTGACCGCCTTCGGACCCTTCGGCGACTCCCAGAGCGTCGACTTCGACGCGCTGTCCGCCGCGGGCCTGTTCCTGCTGCACGGACCTACCGGCGCGGGCAAGACCTCCGTCCTGGACGCGGTGTGCTACGCGCTGTACGGCTCCGTGCCGGGCGCCCGGCACAGCGGCCAGGGCCAGTCCCTGCGCAGCGACCACGCCGACCCCGCCACCCGCACCGAGGTCCGCCTCGAACTGACCGTCGCCGGACGGCGGTTGGAGATCACCCGGCAGCCGCCCTGGGAACGGCCCAAGAAGCGCGGTGCGGGCACGACCCTCGACAAGGCCCAGACGTGGCTGCGCGCCTACGACCCGGCCGCCGGCGGCTGGCGGGACCTCAGCCGCTCGCACCAGGAGATCGGTGAGGAGATCACCCAGCTGCTCGGCATGAGCCGGGAACAGTTCTGCCAGGTGGTGCTGTTGCCCCAGGGCGACTTCGCGCGTTTCCTGCGCGCCGACGCCGAGGCGCGGGCCAAGCTGCTCGGCCGCCTCTTCGACACCCGGCGCTTCGCCGACGTCGAAAAAGGCCTCGCCGAACGGCGCCGCGCCACCGAGGCCCGGGTCCGCGAGGGCGACGCCGCGCTCCTCGCCGACGCGCACCGCATGCAGCAGGAAGCGGGCGACGCCATGGAACTGCCGGAAGTCGCCCCCGGCGAGCCCGGCCTGGCCGAGGCCGTGCTGGGCGCCGCCGCCGTCGCCCGCAGCACCGCCCGGGAACGGCTCACCGTCGCCCACTGCCGGCTCACCGCCGCCGAGTCCGCCCAGGCCACCGCCGACCGGGCCCTCGCCGGCGTACGCGAACTCGCCCGGCTCCAGGACCGGTTCGCCGAGGCGCGGCGGCGGGCCGCGCTCCTGGAGGAACAGGCCGGCGCCCACCGGGAGGCGCAGGCCCGCATGGAGCGGGGCCGCAAGGCGGAGACCGTGGCGCCCGCCCTGGAGCTGCGGGAGGCCGCCGAGGCCGAGCACCGGCGCACCGCCGCCGCCGAAACACACGCGCGCGGGCTGCTGCCGCAGGACTTCGCGGACGCCGGTGCCGCCGGGCTCGCCGCCGCCGCCCGCCGGGCCGCCGAGGAACTGGGCGGCCTGGAGTCCGCGCGCCGCGCCGAGCAGCGGCTCGCCGAACTCGTCGCCGAACGGGCCGGCCTGGACCGTCAGGAGCGCGCCGACGAGGAGGTGCTGCGGGAGGCCGGGACCTGGCTGGCCGGCTGGGACGCCACCCGCGCCGGCCTGCAGAGCCGGCTGGAATCCGCCCAGGAGGCGGCCACCCGCGCCGAACAGCTCGCCGTGCAGCGCGAACCGGCCCGGCGCCGGCTCGCCGCGGCCCGGCTGCGGGACCAGCTGGCCGGGGACACGGAAACCGCGCGGCAGCGGGCACTCGGCTCCGAACGGGACGCCCTGGCGGCCCGCGCCCACTGGCTCGACCTCAAGGAACAGCGGCTGAACGGCATCGCCGCGGAACTCGCCGCGAACCTCACCGACGGCGAACCGTGCGCCGTCTGCGGCGCCACCGAACACCCCGCGCCCGCCCGCAGGGTCGCCGGACACGTGGACCGCGAGGCGGAGGAGCGGGCACAGGCGGCCCACCAGCGCGCCGACGAACGGCGCGCCGAGTCCGAGCGCCGACTGGGTGTCGTACGGGAGGCGCTGGCCGCCGCGACCGCCGAGGCGGGCGACACCCCCACGGAGCAACTGGCCGCACAGACCGACGAGTTGGAGCGGGAGTACACGCGGGCGCGGCGGACGGCGTCCGGGCTGCACGCCGCACGCGAGGAGCTGCGGCGGACCGAGCAGGAGCGCGAGCGACGCCTCACCGACCGTCAGCAGGCCGAGGTCAGGGCCGCCTCCCGGCTCACCCTGCGGGACGCCCTCGACCAGGAACGCGCTTTTTTGGAAGAGGAGTTGGCGCAGGCGCGCGGCGACGCCGGCAGCGTGGCGGCCCGCGCCACGCAACTGGAGCGGCAGACGGCCCTGCTCACCGACGCCGCCGATGCCACGCGCGCCGCCGAGGACAGCGCCCGGCGGCTCAAGGACGCCGACGCCCGGCTGGCCGACGCCGCCTACCGCGCGGGCTTCGCCACCCCGCGGGATGCGGCGGCCGCCCTGCTCGACGACGCGGCCCACCGCGAACTCCAGCACCTCCTCGACGCACGGCAGTCCGAGGAGGCCGCCGTACGCGCGGTCCTCGCCGAGGCCGACACGGCCGCCGCCGCACGGAGACCGCCCGCCGACCTCCAAGCGGCCGAGCGCGCCGCGGCCTCGGCGGCCGGACGGCTGCGCGAGGCCGCGTCCGCACGCGACGCCGCCGCCCGCTGCTGCGCCGAACTCGACCGGCTCTCCGCCCGCGCCGCCGACGGCGTGCGCAGGCTGGCGCCGCTGCGCGAGGAGTACGATCGGGTGGCCCGGCTCGCCGCCCTCACTGCGGGCACCTCGGCCGACAACGAACGCCGGATGCGCCTGGAGTCGTACGTGCTGGCGGCCCGCCTGGAACAGGTCGCCGCCGCCGCGACGGTACGACTGCGCAGCATGTCCGCGGGCCGCTACACCCTGGTGCACTCGGACGACCGCACCGGACGGGGCCGCAGCGGGCTCGGACTGCACGTGGTCGACGCCTGGACCGGCCGGGAGCGCGACACGGCGACGCTGTCGGGCGGCGAGACGTTCTTCGCCTCCCTCGCGCTGGCCCTCGGCCTCGCCGACGTCGTCACCGACGAGGCGGGCGGGGTCCGGCTGGACACCCTCTTCATCGACGAGGGCTTCGGCAGCCTCGACGACCAGACCCTGGACGAGGTCCTGGACGTCCTCGACTCGCTGCGCGAACGCGACCGCAGCGTCGGCATCGTCAGCCATGTCGCCGATCTGCGGCGCCGCATCCACGCCCAACTGGAGGTGGTGAAGGGCAGATCGGGCTCCATGCTACGGGGTCTCGGCTGAGGGCTCGGCGGAAGGGGGCCGTGGCACGCCGTCGCCGGCTGCGGCTTCGTCGTGGCTGGTCGCGCCCGCGCGGCGGAGCCGCACATCGATACAGCCTCGCGACCCTTGGGGGCGCTGCCGGACTGTGGCGGAGCCGCATATCGATACAGACCCGTGCCAGTTCGGGGGCGTAGCGGGCGGGGGGCAGGTCGGTGGAACCGGGCGGTCGCTGTCCGTGTAGGTTCTGCCCCATGGCGCGATACGCGGATCCAGGCGCGGTGGAGTGGGTGGAGTCGGGCGGGGGCCCGCTGATCGTGGTCCCGGAGGCGGTGCTGCCGTTCTGGGCCGGGGCCGACGGCGAAGACCTCGCCACGGACTACGACCGGGCCTGCGAGGTCGACGGATATGTCGGCCTGCTCCCGGTCGGGGACAGCGCGGCCCTCGTACTGGGCGACGAACCGGCATCCACCTCCTTCCTGCCGGACCACGGCACCTTCGTACGGTGGAGCGCGGCCGGCTCCGAGGACGAACTGCTGGCGGGCGTCCCCGCGGCCCTCGATGCGGCCGAGTGGCAGAACGAGGTCAGCTGGCAGGTGCCCGGACCGGTCGTCCTGTTCGACTCGGCCTGGCCCGGCACCGCGACCGACCGCACCGAGCACCTGCGGGTGGCGCTGGAACCGGGCCGGTACACGGTGCGCGCGGCCCACGCCCAGCCGGGACCTGAGACCTGGCTCGGCCTGGTCCAGCTGCGCCGGCTGCCGGACTGAATCCGCCGGCCGGCTGCCGGTGGTGCCGCTGGCCGAGCCGCCGGCGGCGGCCCGGTTGTGGGCGCGGGCGACCGAGGCGTACGACCGGACGGTGGCCGTCGGCGCCCGGGCCCGACTGGAGTCGACCGTCGGCCTGCTCAGGAACCTGGCGGTCACCGGCGGCGGCGGTCTCGCCGAGTCCCGCGAGCACCGGCTCGCGGCCGTGACCGCGGCGGAGGAGACCGGCGACGTGGCCACGACGCACGCGTGCGCACCACCGGCGGTTCCGCACCGCGCGGCCGGCACCGGCCGTCGGGTGCGGGCCCGTGCCGTCGGTCAGAGCGCGGACAGTTCGTCCACCAGGTCGTCCAGGCCCAGCGACCCCTGGGACAGGGCCGCCATGTGCCAGGCCTTGAGGTCGAAGGCGTCGCCGTGCCGCCTGCGCGCGTTCTCGCGGCCCAGCAGCCAGGCCCGCTCGCCGAGCTTGTAGCCGATCGCCTGACCCGGGATCGTCAGATAACGGGTCAGCTCGCTCTCCACGAAGTCGGCGGGCCGGCTGGTGTGCGCGGCGAAGAACTCCTCGGCCAGTTCCGGCGTCCAGCGCTCACCGGGGTGGAACGGCGAGTCCGCCGGGATCTCCAGCTCCAGGTGCATGCCGATGTCGACGATCACCCGGGCCGCGCGCATCATCTGTGCGTCGAGGTAGCCGAGCCGGTGCTCCGGATCGGTCAGATAGCCCAGCTCGTCCATGAGGCGCTCGGCGTACAGCGCCCAGCCCTCCGCGTTGGCGCTGACCCCGCCGACGGTCGCCTGGTAGCGGGAGAGGTTCTCGGCCACGTGTGCCCACTGCGCGAGCTGGAGGTGGTGCCCGGGCACGCCCTCGTGGTACCAGGTCGACACCAGGTCGTACTCCGGGAACCGGGTCTGCCCCATGGTCGGCAGCCAGGTGCGTCCGGGGCGCGAGAAGTCCTCCGACGGGGCCGTGTAGTACGGGGCCGCGGCGCCGCCGGGCGGGGCGATGCGCGCCTCCACCTTCCGTACCCGCTCGGCGAGTTCGAAGTGCGTGCCGTCCAGTTCCTCGATCGCCCGGTCCATCAGGCCCTGTAGCCAGACCCGGACCTCCTCCACGCCCTCGATGTGCGCGCCGTGCTCGTCGAGGTGGGCGAGCGCCACCCAGGGCGTCTCGGCACCGGGCAGGATCTTCTGAGCCTCCTGGCGCATCTCGCCGAGGATGCGGTGGTACTCGGCCCAGCCGTACGCGTACGCCTCGTCCAGATCCAGGTCCGTGCCGTTGAAGTAACGCGACCAGCGCGCGTACCGCTCGCGGCCCACGGTGTTCGGGGCGCCCCCGACGGCCGGCGCGTACACGTCCCGCATCCAGTCCCGCAGCTCGACGACCGCCGCGGTCGCCGCACCGGCCGCCTCGTCCAGCTCGGCGCGCAGCGCCTCGGGACCGGCCGAGGCGAAGTCCTCGAACCAGCCGCGCCCCGTGCCGTCCGTGTCCGCCCACTCGGTGAGCTGGTCGACGAAGGTGGCGGTCGGGCGCGGAGCCGCGTACAGCTTGCGTTCCAGGCCGAGGGCCAGCGACGCGCGGTAGCCCGCGAGCGCGGCCGGAACCGCGCGCAGTCGCTCGGCGACCGCCGCCCAGTCCTCCTCCGTCTGGGTGGGTGTCACGGTGAACACGTCGCGCACGGCGTGCCCGGGGGTGTGCAGATTGCCGACCGCGCGCAGGCCCTCGTCGGCCTCGTGCACGGCGAGTTCGGCGGTGAGCCGTTCGCGCAGCAGACGCGCGCAGCGCCGCTCCACGTCACTGTCCGCCCCGGGCCGGCGCTCGGCCTCGGCGAGCGCGGCAAGGGTGTTCCGCGCCAGTTCCGCCAGGGCCTGTTGGCCCGCCGGTGAGAAGTCCGGCAGCCGACTCGAACTCTCCTTCACTCCGAGGTAGGTACCGGTGACCGGGTCCAGGGCGACGAGTGCGTCGACGTAGGCGTCGGCCACCTCGCGGGGCAGCGGGCTCTTGGTTTCAGACATGCGGTCCATCCTCATACGGCGATGATGTTCTCGTCACCCCGTCAGAGCCGCTGCGTGCCCCGGGCCGGCGCGGGCATGGCCGCCGGCGGCGGTCCGGGGGACCGCCGCCGGACGGGCACCGGTCGCTCCCGGCCCGCGGTCAGTCGCGGCCGGCCGGGCCGCCGGAGCGCCGCTGCGCGCAGTCGTACGGCGGTCGTGAGACGACCGGGGTGGCGTCCAGCCGGGCCGTGATGACGAGCGTGCCCTCCTCGATCTGGTAGTCGAGTGGCAGACCGAGGCCGCGCATCGCGGCGACCATGCCGGTGTTGGACGCCTGCGTCACGGCGTACACGCTCTCGCAGCCGGCCTCGACGGCCATCGACACCAGGCGGCCGAGGAGTTCGCGGCCGATGCCGCGCCGCTGCCACTCGTCCTCGACGAGCAGGGCGACCTCCGTCTCGTCGCCGTCCCACAGCAGATGGCCGAGGCCGACGATGCGGCCCGACGCGGTCTGCACGGCCAGGGTCCGCCCGAAGCCCGGGCTGAGCAGATGGTTGAGGTAGCGGTCGGCGTCCCGGACCGGCCCGTGGTACCGCAGCCCGAGGGTCCGCGACGAGCACCGGGCGTGCATCGCCTTCGCCGCCTCCAGGTCGCTCGGGTCGGCCCGCCGCACAGTGATCGGGTCGCCCTCGGCCAGCGTCAGCACGTCCTGGCTGCGCGGGATCCGCGGGCCGAGCCGCGTGTCCAGTTCCACCAGGGCCCGCGCGCGGGCGAACTCGGTCGGTGTGAACGGCAGATACGGCCGTTCCACGGTGATCACTCCGCCTTCCGGCGCGCGCAGCCGCAGCACGGTGTCCTCCAGCGCCCCCTCGGCCGGTACCGCCTCCGGTTCCCGCGCGTCGTCGGCCGGTGCGGCGGGCAGCGAGCGTATGGTGCAGTGGCCCAGCAACTGCCGTAGTGCCAGCGGGAGTTCCGCGGCATCCAGCGCGGTCCGCGCGGCGAGGCCCAGGACCCGGGTGGGCGTGTCCACCAGATCGTGCGCGTCGGCCCGCTCGATCCAGGTGTGCGCGCCGCCGGCCAGCGAGACCACCCGGGTGATCTCGGCGGCGGTGAGGTCCGCCGGGGAACGCAGCAGGAACTCGTCCACCGTGCCCTCGGCCAGCGGATGCGTCTGCAGGCTCAGGATGTCGACCTCGCGGCCCGCGAGGGCCGTGCACAGCGCGGCCAGCGAGCCGGGCCGGTCTCGCACCGTCGTCCGCATCCGCCACAGCACGCTCGCCCCGCTCACGGCGCCGGGCGTCGCCTCCGGCCGGTCGGAGGGCCCGGTCCGCCGCGGCTCGGCGGCCGGCCGGGCGCCGGTATGGCTCGGGGGAGGGGCGTGACCGTGGCGCCGTGCCCACCAGGTGTGGAACCCCGCCGTGGCGATCAGCGCCGCCGCGGCGATCACCAGCAGCGCCGGGCCGTCGGGCCCGTGCCCGATCAGGTTGGCCACCACGTCCGCCACCGCGACGGCCGTGAAGAGGGCGGCGAGTTCCACGACGTCCCGCCGCCAGTGGTGCACGGGACGCCCGTGCCTCGCTCGTGTCACATCCGACATGTCTCCAGTCATGCAGCCACTGTGAAGGAACGGTGTTGCGTGATCACGAACACTCTGTGACTGATGGGTAAAGCATGCTTCTGTCCCTTTTGTCGCCTTTTTACCTGAAGGGGCGTCAGGAGGCGAAGAAGCGCTGCTCGGCGGGGTCGGCAGGCGTTGCCGCTCGCGCCGCGCACCGGGGGATGACGCCGGTGCGCGGCATGCCTTCGAGGGTACGGGAGCCGGCCGCCGGGCGGGCTCCCGCCGCGCCTACTGGCCGACCCGGCCCGGCTGCAGCCGCTGGGTGAACAGCACCGTGCCGTCCTGCTCGCGCAGCCGCACCGTCAGCTCACCGCTGTGGCCGTCGATGTCGACCTCGCCGAAGAACTGGTAGCCGCCGGCGGGGGAGACGTTCGACGCGGTCGGCGCCTTCACGAACACCCGCTCCGGCCCGAAGGTGCCGTCGAGTGCGCTGGCCGGGAAGGCACCCGCGTTGAGCGGTCCGGAGACGAACTCCCAGAACGGCTCGAAGTCGGTGAACGCGGCCCGCGACGGCTGGTAGTGCTGCGCCGAGGTGTGGTGCACGTCGGCGGTCAGCCACACCGTGCCGGTGATCCGCCGGTGCTTGATGTACCGCAGCAGCTCGGCGATCTGCAGCTCACGGCCCAGCGGAGCGCCGGGGTCGCCCTGCGCCACCGCCTCGATGTTCGGCCTGCCCTCGGTGGCGTCCGGCACGACGAGGCCGAGCGGCATGTCGGCGGCGAGCACCTTCCACACCGCGCGCGACCGGGACAGCTCCCGCTTGAGCCACTCCAGCTGCTCGCGGCCGAGGATGCCCTGTGGGTCCACGGTCTGGTCGTCGGGCGAGTTGGCGTTGCGGTAGGTCCGCATGTCCAGGACGAACACGTCGAGCAGCGGGCCGTAGCGCACCACGCGGTTGACGCGGCCCTGCTTCGCGCCCGGCCGCAGCGTCGGGATCGGGAAGTACTCGCTGAAGGCCCGCCGGGCGCGCGCCGCCAGCACGTCGACGCTCTTCTCGGTGTACCGGGCGTCCGAGTCCGCGATCACCTGGCCCGGGTACCAGTTGTTGCGCACCTCGTGGTCGTCCCACTGGATGATCGACGGGACCTGCGCGTTGAACCGCTTGAGGTTCTCGTCCAGCAGGTTGTAGCGGAAGTTGCCGCGGAACTCCGCCAGCGTCTCGGCGACCTTGGACTTCTCCTCGGTGGTGATGTTCCGCCAGGTCCGGCCGTCGGGCAGGGCCTGGGTGGCGCTGATCGGGCCGTCGGCGTAGATGTTGTCGCCGCTGCACAGGAAGAAGTCCGGGTCCAGCTTCGCCATGGCGTCGTAGATCCGGTAGCCCCCGAGATCGGGGTTGATGCCCCAGCCCTGGCCGGCCAGGTCGCCGGACCACAGGAACCGCACGCCGTCGCGGCGGCGCGCCGACACGGTGCGGAACGTGCCGGTCACCGGCTCGCCGGTGCGCCGCGGGTCGTCCGGGTCGGCGAGCAGTACGCGGTAGTGGATCTGTTCGCCGGACGGCAGGCCGCGCAGCTGGGCGGTGCCGGTGAAGTCGGTGCCCCGGCCCAGCAGCGGGCCGTGCCATCTGCGCGGGTTGCGGAACGACTCGGTGGCCGAGGTCTCCACGATCATCCGGGCCGGCCGGTCCGAGCGCACCCACACCAGACCGGAGTCGGAGGTCACATCGCCGACCTGCACGCCCCAGCCCGCCCTCGGGCGCCCCGACAGGGCGAACGCGGGTGCGGCGCCGGCGGCGGCCGGCAGGGTCAGGGCCGCGGACGCGGCGAGGGAGCCGCGCAGGACGCTGCGGCGGCCAGGGAAGGGACGGTGTGACATGACTGCGCCTCCGGGGTCGGGAACCGGACCGTGTGCAGTGCCACAACTACTGGTGTGCCGCAGCGGGCACGGAAACCACAAGTGAACAACTGGCCCGGCAGCCACGGAAACCGGAGGACACCTCCCTGGCCCCGCGGGCCCCCGCACCGCAGAGCAACGCTCCGCGGGGCAAGCGCTCCGCGAGGCAAGCGCTCCGCGGGGCGCGCCGGCCGACGGGCGACTGCGGCGGCGTCGTGGGGTCCCAGTAGTTCTCGCCGAAAAAACAACGCTAAGGACTGAGTCGCAGGTCAGGCCGTGGGCTCCAGAGGGGCCGCGGCTGTCTGCTCGTCGTGCTCGCGCAGCATGCGCATGACGGTGGCCGGGGCTGGGTGCTGGCCGCGCTTCTTGCCGGTGCGGATGACGAGTCGGGAGGCGATCTCGCGCAGGGAGAGGCGTTCGTCGTCGCGCAGGCGCAGGGCGGTGGCGAGCATGTCCTCGTCGGAGACCTTGACCCCGCCGATCGCCTTGCCCTTCGTACGGGCGGTCTCCTGGCCTTCGAGGGTCTTGTCGCGGATGTAGTCGCGCTCGGACTCAGCCATGGCGGCGAAGAAGGCGAACAGGGCGGCCCCGTGGCCGGCCGGATCATGCTTCCCGGCCAGCGGGCCGGTGAGGAACTCCAACTCGATCTCTGCGTCCCGCAGTTCTTCGGCGACCTTCAGCAGTTCCAGGGCGCCGCGTCCCAGGCGCTTCATCTCGTGCACCACGAGGGTGACCTTCGCGCCCAGCGAGCGGTACTCGCGGGCCGCCGCGAGGGCGGCCTTCATCTCGGGGCGTTCCCTGACCCGGGTGCTGACCTGTTCCTGGAACAGCCGGTGCACGCCAGAGGCTTCGAGGGCGTCGACCTGCGACTGGATCTCCTGCGTCCGGCTGGAGACGCGGGCGTACGCGAGGCGGACCTCCATGGGCACGGCCGGCGCCGTGAGCTTCTGTACTGGCAGGGCGGTCCAGGCGGAGCCGGGATGGCGTACGGCGGGGGTGGCAACGTGGAGTTCGGAGCGGAGCGCGGGGATGAGCTGGAAGCGGGCGGTGTGGTACTTGAGTGCGACCTTGCCGGCGGTGGTGCGGCAGGGCGAGCCGGCCGGGGCCTGACAGGTGGACATCGGGCAGGCGTGCGATTCCACTAGCTTGTACGCGTCGTTGATCACGCCGGGATCGTTTCAGAAGTACGTTTCACCGGCCAAGAGGAAGGAAACGACCGGTGAAACAAAATCACCTGCGGCGATGCCGTCGGCGCGCGGTGTTGAAACGGGGGTCACCTATGAAACAACCCCCGTGTCCCGCCTTGTCGCGTCTCTTTCGAGTCGACGGACCTACCCGCCAGCGCCTACGACACCGATTCGCGCCTGCGACCTACCCGCTGTCCAGTACTCACAGAGATCGAAGGACATCTGACCGTAGTTCCAGTCAGCCAGCGGAGTGAGTTCGGGTGACGGTGAACAGCAGCGGTGTATGGACGCTGAGCGAGGCAGCGGTGTCGGCGATGACCTCGGCCAGCCAGCCGATCGCATCGCACGACCACTCGGTGAGTTCCCCGCGCAACACCATCCCATGGAGAGGCGGGCCGCACCAGAAACTGTCGTCGAACCGCGGGGCGAGGACGGCGTCCTGGCCGACGACGTCGTGCGAGCTGTAGACGAAAACCGGCTGGTCCAGATGGCGGAGGTGGTCTGTGAGCCGTTCCGCGATATCAGGGACGGACGTGTACCTGCCGCTGTTGATGTTGACCTCCACGGGTGTCCTCGACCGTGGGTCCCGCCCGGCGAACCAGTCGGCCGTCAGCATCGACGGGAGGGGCGCGTACGCGGGACGGGCCGCGGTGTCGAGCCCCTGGACCGGTAGGAGGAGTTGTACGGCCGCCAGGCGCAGTGTGCCGAGCCGTGTGGTCGCGCTCTCGGCACACTGCAGGAACGGCCGGACGGGCAGCGGCCGGTCATCGGCGACAGCACTGGTCTCGACCTGGAACCACGAGACTAGGTCGGCCCCGGAAGCGATGGAGCGGTCGTTGCATCCGGCGTCGTTCATGGCCCACAAGCCGGGGGCCCGCCGCATACGATCTTCGGCACCGCCCCCGGCCGACCGGTCATCGAGCCATCCCATGGCGAGCGACCGCTGGTGGAAGAGCGAGTAGACGTCGTACTCGAAGTCGGGATCGCCCCAGGCCTGCGCGGTGAGTTCACCGTGCAGGCTTGCGAACATGGTGCCTGCGGTCCGACGGACCGCAGGCACCATGCCGGGTCGTTCTGTGGCGCGGTGCTCTGGCACGCCTGGTCCTCTCTGGTTGCTGTACCTCGCAGCCACGCCGTTGTGCATGTGCTCGTTCTCAGTACACCGTGCAGGCGACATCGGCCTGGCGGTACGGCCGCTCGCCTGTGTCACCCTGACCGTTCACATCGACGTCCACGTGGTTGCGCCACGATGCCGAGCTGGTGTTGGTGCAGTTGTGACGTGCTGCCGTGCGGTAGCTACTCCCACCGGTGCCAGGCTTGAGCGTTTCGGTTTCCGAACACGCTTTCCTGCGCCAGGTGTTGTCCGTGTACCACTCGTAGAGGCAGTTGTACACCTTGGCACGGTCTTCGGTGCAGGTTCCCTTTCCCCACCATCCGTGGCCGGACACCGCCACTCCGGTGCCGGACCGGTGCGGATTGTCCCTCCCGCTCACAGGTGTGCAGGCCGCTGCCGGCGCCACCTCGGAATCTACGTCTGTCGGGTTCTCGATGGGGAGAACCTGTCCGTTTTCGTCAAGGTACACCGCGGAGTCGTCGGTGTCCTGTGGCGCGATTCCCGGTACGGCGTCCGCCTCTGCCACAACCTGGGGATGGATACGCTCCGGCGCGCTCCCAACTGGTGTGGACAAGGCCATCGCGGGCGTCGCCGCGCCTCCGATCGTCAGAGTCATGAAGACGGCCATGGCACCGCGCCGTAAGTTCACGTTCAACAAGGTATTCCCCCATCATGCAGACAGATCTGATCTAGGTCGCCACATGATTGCCTGCTCTTCAGCGGCGGGACTACCTAATATCCGGCCAAGCAGCACGGATGCAGCGGGGCATCGTCCGGACGACACCCCTTCCGCTCCGTCAGCGGATCAAGCGTGACCCGATCAGCAGCACCCGATGAGTGGACTGGACAACCGCCGGGCGGATCGTCTCCAAGGCCGCCGCGTACGGCCCCGGCGACGCCTCTCCCCCCGTGGGGCGTCGCCGGGGCCGATGCTTCCTACAGCCCGGCTCCGGGAACGTCCGTGCCTGCGGTCCTCAGTGGCCGGTGGCCCTTCTCGTCGAGCTGGGCCAGTTCGTGCTCGTAGTCGACGGTGATGGAGCCGTAGTAGTTGACCACCGAGCTGCGGGCCGGGGAGATGTGCGCCAGGACCTCGGCATCCACCTCGCGGCCCGCTTCGCGCAGTTCGCCGACGGCCAGGCCCATATACTCGGTGTGCCAGCAGACGACCGCGTTCGTCACCACGGTCAGGCACCACGCCTGCTCGTTCTGCCGCTCGGGCTGACGGCGGGTGACCTTGCCCTCGCGGGCGTAGTGGAGCTGGCGGCGCAGGGCGTGCAGCGACTCGCCCTTGTTCAGCTGCCGGGCGATCTTGCGTCGGTATCCCTCGTCCGACAGGTACTTCGCCGCGTAGATCGTCCTCCTGATCGCCCCGTACTCTTTGAGCGCGGCGGCCAGCGCGTTCTGCCGGGAGGACGCGGAGAGCTTGCCGACGATCAGGGCAGCGGTGGCGTGCCCGTACTTCAACGACCCTGCGAGACGGAGCAGGTCGTCCCAGTGGTCGGCGACCAGGTCGAGGTTGGCCTTCTTCGTCAGCAGCGGTCCCGCCTTCGGGAACCGCTCCTCGTAGTCGCTCTTGGCGCCCATCCGGTACAGCGTGATCTTGCCCAGGTCGCGGATGCGCGGGGAGAGCTGTTTGCCGACCAGGTCGAACAGGCCGAAGTTGACCAGGGTGACGCCATGCGTGTCCGTGGCGTGCTCGGTGATCGGCAGGTCGGTGGCGTTGCCGAGGAGCTCGTCCAGCACGTAGTGGGCCTCGCGGTCGTGGCCACGATGGCCTTCGTGCCGAAGGTGGAGTGCTGGTCGGAGACGTGGGTGTAGGTGGAGATGCCCTCCGAGACGAAGTACTTGTTCAGGTGTCGGGCCGTGATCGACTTGCCCCGGGTGGGGAACCGCTGCCCGTCCGAGGAAGACAGGGTGCCGGAACCGAACATCGCCGTCACCGGCAGCTGGTGGTGGTAGTTGACCAGGCAGATGTTCGCCTCGCGCAGCGTCTCCTCACGGATGTACCACTCCGCCGTCCACGCCAGCACGTCGTAGGGGATGCCGCAGGACACGGCCATCCCGTGCAGACCCAGATTCGTGGAAAGCCCGATCAGGCAGGCGATCAGGTTCCTTTTGAGCTGCGGGGAACGGGCCTGCTTGCCGCCGGCGTGGACGAAGCAGTCCAGGAAACCGGTGTGCCGGTCCATCTCCACCAGCAGCGAGGCGATCGGCACGTTCGGCAGCATCCGCTCCAGCTCGGCATGCAGGTCCTCCGCCTCGGTGGGGATGTCCTCCGCGGTCAGCGGGGAGATGACCAGCTCCCCGTCATCGTTCAGCCGGACCGGCCCGTCACCGCGCCCCAGGACCTCCTCCAGGTCGGTGAGAGCCTCATCCAGCTCGTCCATCACCAGCGGCAGCGCCTCCGAGGCGTCGGGGCTCTTGCCGACCAGGCGGCAGAACTCGGCCCGGTGCGTCTCCCACTGGGCGGGCCTGAACAGGTAGGCGGCCGGGTTGTCGTAGCGGCGCGAGCCCGGCACGAACACGTCGCCCGAGCGCAGGCCGTCGCGCAGCGCAAGCAGGGTGCACAGCTCCCAGTAGTGCCGGTACGCGGTCGCGTCCCCCTTGGCCGCGGCCTCGTCGAGGTAGCCCTGCCACCGGGTCGGGACGAACAGGGTCGGCGCATTATTGGGCACGTTGCGGGCGCCGGTGGCGTTCAGCTCCCGCAGGATCTCCAGTGCCTCAATCAGCGGCTTCGCCTCGGTGGCGCCCTTGAACCGCACTGTCTCCAGCACCTTCGGCGCGAACTGCCGTATGTAGGTGTAGGAGCCTTCCAGGAGCGCCAGGTGCCCGTGGTCCTTCGGCAGCCGCACGGTGGCCCCGGCGTGCGCGGCCCGCAGCCGGGACATGCCGATCTTCCCGCGCAGCAGCGTCCCCACCGCCTCGTCCGGGATACCGGCATCGGCCAGCACCGGCAGGATCTCGTCCAGCAGGGCGAGCCGGTCCTCCGAGAGCTCGGCTCGCTCGGCAAGCACCTCGCGCAGCTTGATCCGGGCGCGGGACTCCGAGCCGGACAGAGTCTGGTCAAAGAGCTGCACCACGGAGTCGAGGACGTCGACCGAGGACTGCGCGAGTAGCGTCAGCAGAATCGGATGGCGCCGGTTGGGCTCGCGCCGCACCAGGGCCTGCGCGGTCAGCCGGCGCCCGATCTGGGCCAGGTAGCGGCGCCGTTCGGCGGGCAGGGACGACAGGTCCAGGCTGTCCGCGCCAAGCCCGCGCAGGAACCTCAGTTTCTCGACCTCGCCGCCCACGCTCGTCGGCGACGCCTGCACCGGCCCGGTCACCAGCCAGTGCAGCCGGGAGGACTTGAGCTCCGGATCGACGACCAGAAGCCCGTCCAGGCCGCGGGCACGCCCGGGATACAGCAGGTGGGCCACGCGGGCGTGGGTCTCCCGCTCGGCGGCCTCGCGGGCGGTGGCGACCATCTCCAGCAGCGAGACCACACCCGGCCGAATCACCTTCGCCGAGCGCAGATACTCACAGCCCAGCCTGAACAGCAGACTCGGAGAGTCGTGCTCCATCGCGCGAGCCAGCAGGAACTCATCCAGCTCCTTGAGCTCGATGGCCTTGGCCGGCTTCCACCCCAGATACTCGGCGATCTCTCGCAGATGGTCGGTACGCGTCTGCTCACGCTTGCCGTAGCCTGCCAGATCAGCGACCGCGAGCCTGAGCTGGCGGGCCAAACGGCCGACCGCCGCGGGCGGAGCGGCGGGCACCTCGTCGGGAACGAAGCCCAGCCAGGGCAGGGCGGACAGCTGTACTGCGGCGCCGAGCACGTTCTGAGACCGGCGGAACTTCCGCAGAAACACCTCGTCAGCCGGGGTGAGGGTGAAATACCGGATCAGCTCGTCCTTGCCGATCGCTGGAAAAGACCGTAAGCCCTCCAGCTCCTCATCGGAGAACACCCGCGTGGCCATCGGCCCCTCCTACCCCACTCGATCAACACCGACGGCACCACCGGTACCCGGACGGCTTGTGCGGGCAGATGGAAACCCCCGAACTGGCTTCAGCAGAAAGGTGGTTGCACTACTCTGCTGCGTCCGCGAGGCGGGCTGGTCCCTAATCGCGTAGGTTCGCCATGGTCGGGTCGGCCTTGATCCGCTTCGAGTTGCGCACCGCGCCGAGCACTGCGGCCGGCAGCTCGTCCGGCCACTCCTCGGGCTCGACCATCATCTGCTGCCCGACGGTGAGCACGGACATCAGCAGCCCCTTGGCGACCTGCTGCTGAAGCGCCTCGCGCATCCCGCCCTCCCGTGGCGTGATGCCCGCGGCTTCCCGCACGGCCAGCTCGCAGTCCCTGGCCAGATACGGGTGAGCCGGAGCGGACAGCGCCATCATCAGGTTCATCGCCTCGTGCGCGAGCCCGTCGCAGATCCGGTTCCACGTCTCCCGGTCGTAGCCGCCCTCTTTGTAGTAGTCGATCGCGAGGGTGACCCCCTCCATCAGCTCCTTCACCTTCGGGGCGACCTCGCCCAGGAGCTTCTGGATCTGCTCGTCACTCAGGTCGTTCAGCGGAGATTCGTCGGCACTCAGCATGGCCGCGACGCTACCGAGCCGCCCATGGTCGCCGCGTCGTTTCCCCGAGATCAGCCCAGATCAGAGGCTGCCGCAGGGCTTAGCGTTGTTTTTTCGGCGAGAACTACTGGGACCCCGTCGTGGCCGGTCGCTCCCCCAAGCTCTCGACTCCGCGGGACATCCCCACCGCAGCCACTGCCCCCGCCCGGCCCCCGGTTGCCGTCCGCGACGGTGTACGCGCCGGCGGCTGGGGAGGCGGCGGTGGCCGGCTTCGTGTGCTTGGTGCATAGGCGTGCAGCGGATCGGCACGGAGCGGGCCACGCTCTTTTCCGGGCTCGTCCCGGGTCGCGCCGGCCGGCGGGCGACCGCCCCGTTCGTCGGGTCCTGCTCCTACGGCCTTGCCCCGGAGTCGCCCTGGGCTTGGGCGCTGACGAGCACGCTGTACGGCGCTGGTCAGCGGCTGGCGTCGAGGATGACGCGTGCGACGAGCGCCGGGTCGTCGTTCATCGGGCAGTGCCCGCAGCCGGGCAGGCGCACCAGCCGGGCCCGGGGGATGATCTGCTTGGCGCGGACGCCCTGACGGCGCATGAGCACCAGGTCGCGGGTGCCCCAGGCGACCGTGACGGGGAGGGTGGGGATGTCGTCGGTGAACCGGACGGTGGTGCCGGCCCGCAGGGTCGCGTCGAAGCCGGTGGCGCGGGCCAGCGCGAGCGTCTCGGCGACGACCGCCTGAGGTGAACGGCGGGCGGGCCGGGCGTAGATCGTGCTCGTCAGGGCGGTGCGGCCGGCCGCCGTCCGGGCCAGCCGCTCGACCAGGGGCTGCGGCAGCTGCCGGGAGGCCCGCCGCATCGCCGTCAACACACCGAAGGCGTACCGCCGTTCGCTCGGCGACCAGAATCCGGCGGGGGACAGGGCGGTGACGGACCGTACGAGCTTGTCGCGGCCCAGTTCGAGGGCGAGCAGCCCGCCGAGCGAGTTCCCGGCCACGTGCGGGCGGTCCAGCTCCAGGGCCTCGAACAGCGTGCCCAGGACGACGTTGGTCGTCGGCAGGTCGTAGGCGAGGCCGTCCGGCAGGCCCGGGGACGCGCCGAACCCGGGCAGGTCCACGGCGATCACGTCGCGTTCCACGGCGAGGATGTCCACCAACGGGTCCCAGGCCTGCCGGTGGTGGCCGATGCCGTGCAGCAGGACCAGCGGTTCGCCGCGCCCCACGCGCGCGTAGGAGACGGTGACGCCCCGTGGGCCGTGCGCGGTGGGGACCTCGAAGGAGACGGTCGCGGACATGGGGTGCTCCTCGTCTGGGACGGGCCTGCGGGACGTGGTAGACAGCTTGTCAGCAATCACTACCGACAGGTAGCCCCCGGGGCCCGCGTGTCCCGCCGCAACCCGGGCGCAACGCGCCGCGCCCGCCCCGACGTCCGCGCTCTCCTGGACATCGCGGGGCGCATTGGATGGGATGGGACCGTGAGCGCCGACACCCCGACCGACGTCTTCGAAGCGCACCGACCCGTCCTCATGGGAGTCGCCTACCGCATGCTCGGACGCGTGGCCGACGCGGAGGACGTCGTCCAGGACGCCTGGCTGCGCTGGTCCGGCGTGGACCACGGCCGGGTGCGCGAGCCGCGCGGGTACCTGGTGCGCATCACCACCCGGCTGGCCATCGACCGGCTGCGCGAGATCCGCGCGCGCGGCGAGGCGTACGTCGGCCCGTGGCTCCCGGAGCCGTACGTCACCGACTTCGCGGACAGCGCCCCGGACAGCGCCGAACGCGCGGTGCTCGCCGACTCCGTCTCCTTCGCCGTACTCGTCGTCCTGGAGTCCCTGTCGCCCCTGGAACGCGCCGTGTTCGTCCTCCGGGAGGCCTTCGGCTATCCGTACGCCGAGATCGCGGCCGTGCTCGACCGGGGCGAGGCGGCGGTGCGCCAGCTCGCCACGCGGGCCCGCCGGCACGTCGACGAGCGACGGCCGCGCTACCCGGTCGACCCGGCCGAGCGCCGGGATCTGACCAAGCGGTTCCTCGCCGCCGCGGCCGACGGTGACCTCGCGTCGCTGATGTCCCTGCTCGCCCCGGATGTGCGCCTGGTGGGCGACAGCGGCGGCAAGGCGAAGGCGCCGGTACGGGTCCTGGAGACGGCGGACAAGGTGGGCCGCTTCCTCGTCGCGGTCACCGCCGCGGAGGCGCCCAGGCTGTCCGTCCGCCTCCTGGAGGTCAACGGCGGCGTCGCGGTGCTCGCCCTCAGCGACGGCAGGCCCGACACCGTCATGCAACTGGATGTGGCCGACGGCGTCGTCCACACGGTGTACCTCGTCCGCAACCCCGACAAGCTGAGGTCTCTGGCCGCGCGCTGATCCGTTCCGCCCCGAAGCCTGCGTCCTGCGACGGGGGCTTTGCCGTCACGTCACGGCAGCGGCCGAGTGAGAACGGTCCATGAACGCTCCGCTGCGGACGGCCCCGTGCCGCCCGAGGGATCGAGGATTGGTCTTGACCAAGGGTGAGCGCCGCCCTATCGTCGCAGATAAGTGCAACAACCTTTAATAAACAAGGGCGCTAAAACGCCGCCGGACCACGGCGATTGCGGAGGACAGGGTGGGGACCACGCAGCTGGAATCGGTGCCGGAACCGAAGTACTGGCATCTCAGGACCGTGCTCAGTGAGGCTTTGGACTCCGAGTTCTCGGTCGGTGAGATCCTGCCCAACGAGCGGGACCTCGCCGCCCGCTTCGGCGTGGCCCGCGCCACGCTCCGCCAGGCCCTCGAACAGCTCGAACTGGAAGGCCGGCTACAGCGCCGCCGCGGTGTCGGCACGACCGTCGCCCCGCCGCGCGTGGGCGTCGCCGTCGGCACCGAACAGCACGCCTGGCCGGGCGCCGCCGGAGACGCCTGGCAGGGCGCCGACTGCACGCAGGCGGTGCCGCCCGCGGCCGTCGTCACGGCCCTGGAGACCGGCGCCGACGAGCCCGTGCACACCGTGCGCCGCACCCGGGTCTCGCACGGCCGGCCGGTGGCGGCCGAACTGCTCTACGTCCCCGCGTCCTCGGTGCCCGGCCTGTCGGCGATCGACGCCGCCGCCGGCCCGGCACGCGCGCGTGCCGTGCTGCGCGAGCTGCAGCGCCTGGAGCTGGAGGGCGAGGACCGCGCCGTGGAACTCGGCTCGGCCGGAGCGGACGACGCCAAGGAACTGGACCGGCTCCCCGGGGCGCCCGTGCTGGTCGTCACGACGCGCTTCTTCGCCGAGGGCCGCACGGCGGCGCTCTCCGTCGCCCTGTACCGCGCGGACACCTGCCGCCTCACCTTCGGTGACTTCGGCAAGGTGGAGATCCACCACGGACCCGAACGGCAGGCCTCGTAACCGACGGATCACCGCCGGGCCGTCGCCGTGCCCTCCACCGCGAACAGTTGCTCCTCCACATGGTCGAGGGCGAGCCGCAGGGCGCCCATGGGCACGGCAGCCTCACCGAGCAGGGAAAGGGTGACCTTCGGCGGGCGCAGACAGTAGCGGGCGAGTTCATGGCGCAGCGGTTCCAGGACGCCGTCCAGGCCGGCCGCCCAGCCACCGATCACGACCAGCTCCGGATCGAGCGCCAGGACCAGCGCCGCCACATCGTGCACGAGCCGCTGGATGAACCGGTCCACGGCGGCCCGCGCCCGCCGGTCGCCCTTGCGCGCGAGCGCGAACACCTCGGCGACCGCCTGTTCGTCCAGCGGATGCAGCGGCTGGTCCGTGGTGGACAGCAGCGTCTCCGGGGTCACCTCCCGGCCCAGCAGATGCAGCGCGCCGATCTCCCCGGCCGCCCCGCCGTACCCACGGTGCAGCCGCCCGCCGATCAGCGCACCGGCGCCCGGGCTCAGCCCGGCCAGCACGAACACCACGTCGTCCGAGTCGGTCGCCGCGCCCTTCCAGTGCTCGGCGACGGCGGCCGCGTTGGCGTCGTTCTCCACCAGCACCGGGCACTTGAAGGAGCGGCTCAGCCGCTCGCCGAGCCGCAGGCCCGTCCACTGCGGCAGCGCCGTGCCCAGCCGCACGGTGCCGTCGGCCTCCACGATCCCCGGCGTGCCGACCCCGACGGCCCGCAGGGAGCTGCGCGGGACCCCGGCCCGCCGCAACAGCTCCGCCACGGCGGTCCTCAGCCGCTCCAGCCGCTCGTCCGCCTCGGCCCGTTCGTCGACGTCCTTGGCCTGCGCGCCCAGCACCCGGCCGTCCAGGTCGGACAGGAGCGCCGCGACGCGGTGCGCGCCGATCTCCAGGCCCAGCAGATGACCGGCCTCGGCCCGGAACCGGAACCGCCGCGCGGGGCGGCCCTGACGCCGTGCGGCGCCCTCCTCGGCCGCCGTCTCCACCACGAGGCCGGCTTCGATGAGTCCTTCGACGACCCCTTCGACGGTCGGCCGGGACAGCCCGGTCACCCGGGTGATCTCCGTGAGCGTCGCGCAGTCCGTGGCACGCATCGCGTGCAGCACCACCGCGGAATTGATCTTTCGCAGCAGCGAGGGATCGCCGCCGGTCAGCCGCCCCACCGTCCGTCCTCCCAGCTTGTGCGCGTGTTGGGCGGATCGTACTCGGCGCCGCGGGGCCCGGCGAGTGCCGGGCGCCGACTGCCGTGCGCCCAGCGGATGTTCAGCCCGGGGCGACGAAGCCCGACTCGAACGCCGCGATCACCGCCTGGGTGCGGTCCCGCGCCCCGAGCTTCGCCAGGACGGCGCTCACATGCGACTTGACCGTCTCCGCCCCGACGACCAGCCGGGAGGCGATCTCCGCGTTGGACAGCCCCCGGGCCATCAACCGCAGTACCTCCGCCTCCCGTTCGGTCAGCCGGGCCCGCTCCAGCGCGGCCCGCGCCGCCCGGTTGCCGTGCCCGTCGTCGCCGTAGCGCGCGGCGAGCTGCCGCACCGACGCCGGGAACAGCAGCGACTCGCCCTCGGCGACCAGCCGCACGGCGTGCACGATCTCCGCGGGCCTAGCCCGCTTCAGCAAGAACCCGTCGGCACCGGCACGCAGCGCCTCGTACACGTACTCGTCGTTCTCGAATGTGGTCACCACCAGGATCTTCGGGGGATCGGCCACGGTGCGCAGCACCGCGCGCGTGGCCTCGATCCCGTCCAGGAGCGGCATCCTGACGTCCATGGCGACCACGTCGGGCCGCAGCCGCCGCACCAACGGGATCACCGCCGCGCCGTCGGCCGCCTCCCCGACCACCTCGATGTCGGGCTGCGCGGCGAGGACCGCGCGCAGCCCCGCGCGGACCAGGGGTTCGTCGTCGACGATCAGAACGGTGACCGGCATCCGGCCAGCGTAGATCAGTGCACCGGCAGCTCCACGCGCACCTGCCAGTCGCCCGCGTCCGGACCCGTGTGCGCGCAACCCCCGAGCAGGGCCGCGCGCTCGCGTATGCCGCGCAGGCCGCTGCCCCGGCCGGCACCGCCCGCCGCGGCCGTCAGCGGATTGCGTACCTCCAGGGCGAGCGTGCCGTCCGCCACCGCGACGCGGACCAGGACCGGCACACCCCCCGCGTGCCGCAGCACATTGGTCAGCGCCTCCTGGAGGATGCGGTAGCCCTCCCGGGACACCGGACCCGGGACCGTCTCCAGGGGGCCGGTCATCTCCGCGTCGACCTTGGCACCCGAGGCGCGCGCCGACTCCAGGAGCCGGTCGGCGTCGGCCAGCGTGGGACGGCTGCTCACCGGCCGCTGCGTCTCGCGGAGCACGCCCAGCACCCGCTCCAGGTCCTCCAGGGCGGCCCGGCCCGTCTCCTCGATGGCGCCGAGGGCCCGGTCGGTGAAC
Organism: Streptomyces sp. NPDC004629; assembly: GCF_042873595.1. Taxonomy (NCBI): domain Bacteria; kingdom Bacillati; phylum Actinomycetota; class Actinomycetes; order Kitasatosporales; family Streptomycetaceae; genus Streptomyces; species Streptomyces sp. NPDC004629. The sequence continues at coordinate 65,562 of NZ_JBIALO010000016.1, forward strand.
TCCGGGTCGCCCGCCGCCCGCGCCGCTCCGGCCTGCACCACCGCCACCGTCAGGGCGTGCCCGATGGAGTCGTGCAGTTCGCGCGCGATACGGGTGCGTTCCAGGAGTTGTTCGGTCTGCTCCTCCAGAGCGGCCAGGCGTTCCGCCGCGGACGGGCCGAGCAGCCGGCGCGCGAGAGCGGTGGCCAGCGCGCCGAGGCCCACCACCACGCCGTACAGGACGATCAGGGGGAGCGGGGCGAGCAGTCCGTAGGCCCAGTGCGGCTGCGCCCGGTCCAGGACCGGCACCTCGGGCACGGTGTGCCCCGAGGCGAGCCGGATCAGCAGATAGGTCAGGGCCGGCAGCCACACGGTGGCGACGGACGCCGGCAGCGTGAGGGCCATCCGGACCTCCAGCCACAGCACGGTGCGCAGCCGGTCCCGCCATGTCGCCGACGGCGCCACCGAGATGCCCGGCTCCTCCTCGCCGGGTGTCAGCAGCAGCCGCGCCTGCACCCCCTCGCCGGTCCGCACCGCCCCGATGAGCCCCACCGGGATCAGGACGGCCGCCGGCACCCACGGCGTCGACGGGGACACGAACAGCCACACGCTGACGATCAGCGCGGGCACCCACAGGTGCAGGAAGCGCGTGTATGTCGTCCCCCGCAGCAGCGGGCGCAGGAAGCGGGCCATCCGGACATCGTGGCAGGCGCCACCGACAGCGGGCCTCCCCCGGGCGGGGGAGGCGGACCGCACCGGCGGGGGAGGAACGGACGCCCGCGAGCGGCCAGGGTGGTGCCGTGACCTGCATCGACGTACGAGATCTCAGCAAGGAGTACGGCACCCGGCGGGCCGTGGACCATGTCACCTTCAGCGTCCGCCCCGGCCTGGTGACCGGTTTCCTCGGCCCCAACGGCGCCGGGAAGTCCACCACCATGCGGCTGATCCTCGGCCTGGACCGGCCGACCACCGGGACCGCGACGGTCGGCGGCCGTGCCTACGCCGAACTCCATGAGCCCCTGCGTCATGTGGGCGCGCTGCTCGACGCGCAGGCCGCGCACGGTTCCCGCACCGGGCGCGATCATCTGCGCGCCCTTGCGGCGAGCAACCGCATCCCCGTGCGCCGGGTCGACGCCGTGCTGGAGGAGACGGGACTCGCGGCCGTGGCGCGGCACCGGGTCAAATCGTACTCCCTGGGGATGCGGCAGCGGCTCGGGATCGCCGCCGCGCTGCTCGGCGATCCCGAGGTCGTCCTCCTCGACGAGCCGTCGAACGGCCTCGACCCCGAAGGCATCGTCTGGATCCGCGCGTTGCTGCGCCGGCTGGCCGCCCAGGGCCGCACCGTCCTCGTCTCCAGCCACCTCATGAACGAGACCGCGGCCTTCGCCGACCACCTCGTCGTCCTCGGCCGCGGCCGTCTCCTGGCGGACACCCCGCTGAAGGACTTCATCCACGCGCGCGTACGGCCCGCAGTGCGGGTCCGCACGACCGACGGGACGGCGCTCGCCGGTCTGCTCGCCCGCCACGGCTACGACGCCGCCTCGACCGACGCCGGCCGGTGGACCGTGCGGAACGCGCGCGTGGAGGACATCGGGCGCCTCATGGCCGACGCGGGCGTCCCCGCCCTCGAACTCACCGCCGAGGAGGCCACCTTGGAGCAGGCCTATCTCGATCTGACATCGGCCGAGGCCGAGTTCACCGCCCAGCCCCAGGAGGCCTGACCATGCCGTACCGGTCGACGTTCCCGCCCGCCCTGCACGCCGAGTGGATCAAGATCCGTACGCTGCGCTCGCTCGTCGGCAGCCTGGGCGCGGTGCTGCTTTTGACCGTCGCCTTCGGCGCGCTCACCGCGGCCGACGAAGCGGACACCGATCCGCTGTTCGCCATGTTCTTCGGTGTCTCCTTCGGGCAGATCGCGGCGATCGCGTTCGGCGCGACGGCCGTCTCGTCCGAGTTCCAGGGCGGCGCGCTGCGCCTGACGCTCGCCGCGGTTCCCGACCGGCGGCGGTGGTTCGCGGCGAAGGCCACCGCGATCGCGGTGCCCGTCCTCGCCGTGGGCCTGGTCACCGGAGCGGCGACCCTGCTTGTCGGCCGCGCCGCGCTCGGGGCCGGAACGGACCGGCCGGCCTGGGCAGAGGGACTGCGGGCCGCGGTGGGCTGCGGCCTCTACCTGACGCTGATGGCGCTGTTCGCGGCCGGGCTCGCGGCCGTGCTGCGCAGCGGAGCGGCCACGCTGGGCCTGCTGATCCCGCTGCTCCTGATCGTCTCCTTCGTCGTCGGCGACCTGTCCGGCAACGCCGCCGACTACCTGCCCGACCGGGCCGGTCAAGTGGTCCTGCACGGCGACTGGGACGGCGGCCTCGGCCCGTGGACCGGACTGGCGGTGACCGCGCTGTGGACGGCGGGAGCGCTGCTCGCGGGAGCGTGGTGCGTGCACCGGCGGGACGCCTGACACAGCGCCAATTGTCAGTGGTGCCCGCTTTACTGGCTCCCATGGACATCGCGCGGCACCTGGCCCTCATCGACCTGCTGTGCACCCGGGGATTCCCCGCGGAGCACGGCAGGACGGAGCACGGCGAGAGCGGGCCCGGCTACCACATAGCGGAATTACAGACCAGCGACGGCTTCTGGGAGGACGGCGGCGTGCAGCGGGAGGAGACCGAGACACAGTTCGAGGCCGACCGGGACGGGCTAGGCGCGCGGCTCACCGAGCGGTGGGGGCCGCCGGAGCACATCAGCCTGTACAGCGCGCTCGAACGGACCACGCAGGGCGAGGACACCGGGCAGCCGTGGGCCGCGCTCAGCGGGCATGTGCCCGACCTCGACCTGTGGCGGGCGCCCGGCTCGGACCGCTGGGTCGCCCTCGGCGTCTCCCAGTGGGGCAGGGAACTGCCCTTCCAGCTCCTGGCCGTCGTCACGAACCTGGACCCGCCGTGACCCGCTCCTCCACCACGGCATCGGCCGCCGTGACCCGCTCCGGATCGACCACGGCACCGGCCGCCGTGACCCGCTCCGGATCGACCACGGCATCGGCCGCCGTGACCCGGTCCCGGTCGTGCGCGGCCTCCCGCAGCCGCCCGAACTCCTCGGCCATCGTCGCCGCCGTCCAATGCGCGTTCAGCCCGCTGGGGTTGGGCAGCACCCACACGCGGGTGTCCCCGAGGCTCCGTTCCTGCGGCCCCACCTGCGCCCGCCGGTCGCCGAACGCCGCACGGTACGCGGTCACTCCGACCACGGCCAGCCAGCTCGGCCGCAGTCGCGCCATCTTCGCGGCGAGCAGCCGCCCGCCCTCGACGTACTCCGCGGCGGACAACTCGTCGGCCCGCGCCGTCGCCCGTGCCACCACATTGGTGATGCCCAGCCCGTACGACAGCAGCTCCCGCTGCTCCGACGGCTTCAGCAGCCGCGGCGTGAAACCGGACAGATGCAGGACCGGCCAGAACCGGTTGCCGGGACGTGCGAAGTGGTGGCCGGTCGCGGCCGTCATCAGACCGGGGTTGATGCCGCAGAACAGCACGCGAAGGCCGTCCGCGACCACGTCCGGCACCAGGCGGTCGCGGGCGGCCTCCAGCTCCGCCCGGGTCAAGCGGGTCAGAGGATCGCTCCGGGGACGTAGCCCGCGGCCTGCGGGTGCTGCTTGACGATGTCCTCGATCCGGCCGACGACCACGCCGACCTGGTCGGCCGCCGCACCGGTGAAGGACAGCTTGTCGGCCATGAGCGCCCGCAACCCCTCCCGGTCCAGCGGCAGCCGCTCGTCCGCGGCCAGCTTGTCGAGCAGGTCGTTGCGCTCGGCGCCCTGCTCACGCATGGCCAGTGCCGTGGCGACCGCGTTCTCCTTGATGGCCTCGTGGGCCACCTCGCGGCCGACACCGGCCCGCACGGCGCCCATCAAGACCTTGGTCGTGGCGAGGAACGGAAGATAGCGGTCCAGCTCGCGGGCGATGACAGCGGGGAAGGCACCGAACTCGTCGAGCACCGTCAGGAAGGTCTCCAGCAGGCCGTCCAGCGCGAAGAAGGCGTCGGGCAGCGCGACGCGGCGCACCACCGAGCAGGACACGTCGCCCTCGTTCCACTGGTCGCCCGCGAGTTCCCCGGTCATCGAGGCGTAGCCGCGCAGGACCACCATCAGGCCGTTGACGCGCTCGCAGGAGCGGGTGTTCATCTTGTGCGGCATCGCGGAGGAGCCGACCTGGCCCGGCTTGAAACCCTCGGTGACCAGCTCGTGCCCGGCCATCAGCCGGATCGTCCTGGCCAGCGACGACGGCGCCGCCGCCAGCTGCACCAGCGCGGTCACCACCTCGTAGTCCAGCGAACGCGGATAGACCTGGCCGACGGAGGTGAAGGCATGCGCGAAACCGAGGTGCCGGGCGATCCGGTCCTCCAGCTCGGCGAGCTTCGACGCGTCGCCGCCCAGCAGGTCCAGCATGTCCTGCGCCGTGCCGACCGGGCCCTTGATGCCGCGCAGCGGATAGCGGCGGAGCAGCTCCTCGACCCGGCCGTGGGCGACGAGCAGTTCGTCGGCGGTGGTCGCGAAGCGCTTGCCGAGCGTGGTGGCCTGCGCGGCGACGTTGTGGGAGCGGCCCGCCATGACCAGCTCGGCGTACTCGCCGGCCAGCCTGCCCAGGCGTGCGAGGACGGCCACGGTGCGGTCGCGCATCAGCTCAAGGGAGAGCCGGATCTGCAGCTGCTCGACGTTCTCCGTCAGGTCGCGGGAGGTCATGCCCTTGTGCACGTGCTCGTGCCCGGCGAGGGAGTTGAACTCCTCGATCCGTGCCTTCACATCGTGCCGCGTGACCTTCTCGCGCTCCGCGATCGAGGCCAGGTCGACGGTGTCGAGGACCCGCTCGTAGTCGGCGATCGCCTCGTCCGGCACCTCGATCCCGAGGTCCTTCTGGGCCCGCAGCACGGCGAGCCAGAGCTGCCGCTCCAGCCTCACCTTCTGCTCGGGCGACCAGAGCGTGGCCAGTTCGGCGGAGGCGTAGCGTCCGGCGAGGACGTTCGGGATGCGGGGCTTGGCGGGAGCGGAAGTCACGTGTACGGAGCATACCGGCTGTCCAGAGCCGCTCCGGACTGCGCATACGCCCACGGACCGGGTGGGGCGGGGCCGCGCCGGGCGACACCGGGACCGGCGGTCATGTGGCCTCGTCCGCCTCGCCGGTCTCCTCCGTGTCGGCCAGCTTCGCCAGCACCTGTGCGTGGCACAGCTCGGGCACGCACCAGCAGGCGAGGGTCCGGTCGCGCAGCCCCGGCAGCAGCTCCAGCAGCTCGGGTCGCTCCAGCAGATACGCGCGGTACATCGCCATGACCTCGGCCCGGGTGCCGTCCCGCCGTTTCGCCGCGGTGTGGTAGGCGAACGGGTTGTAGAGCGGATGCCGGGGCAGGTTCCAGCCGCCCAGGGTCCAGCGGCGGCCCACGTACACGACGTCCGCGGGGGCGTTCTCCAGCCGGGGGCCGAAGTCGTGGATCCGGCCCCTGATGTTGATCACCCGGGTGGTCATGGCAGCGACGCTACGCCGTGGGGCCCTCGTACGGGAGCAGCTCGGGGCGCTTGGCCGGGCGGCCGTCGCCGGAGGAACGGCCGGTCAGCCTGCGCCCGATCCAGGGCAGCAGGTGCTGCCGGGCGAACCGTACGTCCGCCGTGCGCCGGGTGACCCAGCCCGGTGGCACCTCTGCGGGCAGCGGGAGGTGCCACTCGGCGTCCTCGGCGGCGTAGCCGAGTCTCTGCCAGACGGCCTCGGCGACCCGGCGGTGCCCCTCCGTCGTCAGGTGCAGCCGGTCCGTGTGCCACATCCGCGGGTCGGCCAGCGACGGCGCCCCGTACAGGTCCACGACCAGGGCGCCGTGGCGTTCGGCGAGTTCGTCGACGCAGGCGTACAGCTCCTCCATGCGCGGCCGGAACCGCTCCAGGACGGGTCCGCGGCGGCCCGGACTGCGCATCAGCACGAGCTGCTTGCAGGAGGGTGCCAGCCGTTCCACCGCCTCCGTCAGCAGCCCCCGCACCCGCCCCATGTCGCACCCCGGCCGCAGCGTGTCGTTCAGCCCGCCGACCAGCGTGACCACGTCGGCGTTCATGCCGGCCGCCACCTCGATCTGCTCGTCGACGATCTGCCCGATCAGCTTGCCGCGCACCGCGAGATTGGCGTACCGGAACCCGGGGCTCCGGGCGGCCATCCGTGCCGCGAGCAGGTCGGCCCAGCCCCGGTAGGAGCCGTCCGGCAGCAGGTCCGACATGCCTTCCGTGAAGGAGTCGCCGACCGCGACCAGGCTGGAGTGCGAGGGATGCGGGGCGGGCGAGGGATGCGCGGGGATCGTCTGCATGGCGTCAGCGATGGTAGCCCGCGCACATACCCGCCGGTCGGTCGGGCCCGGTCCCCGCCGGGCCTCAGGCGCGCTGGCCGAACAGCTCCCGCAGCACGTCCTCCATCGTCACCAGACCGGCCAGCCGCCCGTCGGCCCCGATGACGGCCGCCAGATGCGTACGGCTGCCCCGCATCGCGGTGAGCACGTCGTCCAGCGGTGTGCTCTCCCGCACGCGTGCGACGGGCCGCATGTCCCGCAGCCGCAGCGGCATGTCCTGCGGCGAGGCGTCCAACGCGTCCTTGACGTGCAGATAGCCGACGATGCGGCGCCCCTCGTCCACCACCGGGAAGCGGGAGAAGCCCGACTGCGCGGACAACTGCTCCAGTTGTTCGGGGGTGACGCCCACGCGCGCGTAGACCACGTCGGCCAGCGGGACCACCACGTCGCGCACCGGACGCCGGCCCAGCTCCAGGGCGTCGTGCAGCCGCTCCTGCGCCCGGTCGTCGATCAGGCCCGCCGCGCCGGCGTCCTTCACGATCTGGGCCAGTTCCGCGTCCGAGAACGTCGCCGTGACCTCGTCCTTCGCCTCGACTCTGAGCAGCTTGAGCAGCGCGTTCGCGAAGGCGTTGACCGTGAAGATCACCGGGCGCAGCGCCCGGGACAGCGCGACCAGGGGTGGGCCGAGCAGCAGCGCGCTGCGCACGGGTTCGGCGAGGGCGATGTTCTTGGGCACCATCTCGCCGAGCAGCATGTGCAGATACGTCGCCAGCGCCAGCGCGATCACGAAGGACACGGCGTGGCCCGCGCCCTTGGGCACACCCACCGCGTGGAAGACCGGCTCCAGCAGGTGGGCGATGGCGGGCTCCGCGACCACGCCCAGGACCAGCGTGCACAGGGTGATGCCCAGCTGGGCGGCGGCCATCAGCACGGACACGTGCTCCAGGCCCCACAGCACGATCTTCGCGCGCCGTTCGCCCGACTCGGCGTGCGGTTCGATCTGCGAGCGCCGCACGGAGATCAGGGCGAACTCGGCACCCACGAAGAAGGCGTTGACGACGAGGGTCGCAAGACCGATCAGCAGCTGTACGGCGGTCACTTCTCGTCCTCCGCGCTCGGGGCGGTCACGGTGTCGAGCGGCGCGTGCAGCCGCACCCGGGCGGCCCGGTGCCCGGCGGCGTCGACCACGTCGAGCCGCCACCCGGCGACCTCGACGCGGTCACCGACCGCGGGAATCCGGCCCAGCTCGGTGGCGACCAGACCGGCCAGGGTCTCGTACGGACCCTCGGGCGCCCGCAGGCCCACGCGGGCGAGCTGGTCGGTGCGGGTGGCGCCGTCGGCCGAGTAGACGGCCCTGCCCTCCTCGTCGGCCCCGGCGGGGGCGAGGTCGGGTGTCTCGTGCGGGTCGTGCTCGTCCCGGACATCGCCGACGACCTCCTCGACGATGTCCTCCAGGGTCGCCACGCCCGCCGTACCGCCGTACTCGTCGATGACGACCGCCATCGTGCGCTTGCCGGACAACCGGTACAGCAGCCGGTCGACGGTCAGCGACTCGGGCACGAGCAGCGGCTCGCGCATCACCTGCGCGACCCCGCAACGGGCCCGCTCCTGGCCGGGCACCGCCAGCACGTCCTTGATGTGTGCGACCCCGACCACCGTGTCCAGGCCGCCGCGGTAGACCGGGAACCGCGACAGCCCGGTCGCCCGGGTCGCGTTGGCCACGTCCTCGCAGGTCGCCTGGACGTCGAGGGCGACGACCTGGACCCGCGGGGTCATCACGTTCTCCGCGGTGAGGTCGGCGAGGTTCAGGGTCCGTACGAACAGTTCGGCGGTGTCCGCCTCCAGGGCGCCCTCCTTGGCGGAGTGGCGGGCCAGCGCCGCCAGCTCCTGCGGTCCGCGCGCGGAGGCCAGTTCCTCGGCCGGCTCCACGCCGAAGCGGCGCACCACGCGGTTGGCGGTGTTGTTCAGGTGCGTGATGAAGGGGCGGAAGGCGGCGCTGAACCAACGCTGCGGACTGCCCACCCGCCTGGCCACGGCCAACGGCGAGGAGATCGCCCAGTTCTTGGGCACCAGCTCGCCGACGACCATCAGGAACACGGTGGACAGCGCGGTGCCGATGACCAGCGCGATCGAGCCGGACGCGGAGGACGGGACGCCGAGGGCCCGGAGCGGGCCCGCGATCAGCCGGGCGATGGACGGTTCGGAGAGCATGCCGACCACCAGGTTGGTGACCGTGATGCCGAGCTGCGCGCCGGAGAGCTGGAACGTCAGGTTCCGTACGGCCTTGAGGGCGCCGGCCGCGCCGCGCTCGCCGCGCTCGGCGGCGCGCTCCAGTTCGCCGCGTTCCACCGTGGTCAGCGAGAACTCGGCGGCGACGAAGGCACCGCAGGCGAGCGAGAGCAGGACCGCCACCAGCAGGAGGAGCACTTCGGTCATCGGTTCACCCCCGTCCCATGATCGGCCAGGGCGGGGTGGATCGCGCGACGTCGCGGACTGGGAGGCTCGTCCATGGGTGGACGCTCACACCTTTCGTCACCGGGGCACGGGGGCCGGTCGGCCCCATGATCCTTCAATAGTAAAGGAGGGGCAAAAGATGTGGCGGCGCGGGAAGCCCCGGCCGCCGCCCGCGCCCTCGGCTTTCCGCTGGGTACCCGGCGGCCTGACGTGCATGCGCGTGGACCGGGGCCGATCGTGCATGCCGCGCGGACCGGGGTCGGTCGTGCATGCCGCGTGGACCGGGGCGGCCGGGTCCGTCCTCACCCGGGCCCGAGACGCGTACTCACAGGGGTTTGACCCAGCGCCGCCAGTGGTCCTCGCGGTGGTAGCCGGCCGCGCCCCAGGCGTGGTGGGCCCGCTCGTTGGCCTCCAGGACCATGGCGTCGACCCGCCGTCCGCCGAGGGCGGCGAAGCGCTGTTCGGCCGCTTCGAGCAGGGCGGTGGCGATGCCCTGCCGACGGTGCGCCGGGTGCACGGCAAGCCGGTACGCGGAGCACCGCCATCCGTCGAAGCCGGCTATCACCGTGCCGGCGAGGACCCCGAGGCGCTCCGCGAGGAGCAGCGCCTCGGGGTCCCGTGCGATGAGGCGGCCGACTCCGTCGTGGTCGTCGCTGATGCTGGTGCCTTCCGCGGCCTCGCGCCAGAACCGCAGCACGCCGTCGATGTCGGCGGGGACGGCACAGCGGATGTGGAGATCACTCATGCGGCGAGCCAAGCAGAGCGCCCGCCCGACTGGCGAACGGTTTCCGCGGGCGCGCTGCCCGCGCAGTGAGATGAGATGAAGCAAAGGAGAACGTTGTGCGTCCGACAGATGAGAGATGTGGTAACTCTCTGTCACGGCGTGCGTGATTTATTCTTTCCTGCCCCGATGGCGCGGAAGGCGTGGACGTAGCGTGAGCCGTCCGTGGGTCACAAGGCCCGAGGTTGTCTCATGAGGGATGGCTTAGCCCTGATGCACGCTGTGCACGGCAGCTCGTCGACATCCACCGGCGGCGTCGCACTCGCCGAGCGTTCTCCCCGGCCGGCCTCCGCGTCGAAGCACGCGGCCGCCGGGCGTGGCCGCCCTCGGCTCTACGTCGTCGACGGCATCCGCCTGGTCGCCGCCCTGATGGTGGTCGTGCACCACTACGCCGGCACCAAGCGGGCCGACCAGCCGGGCAACGCGATCTGGGACCGGCCGGTGTCCGATCTGATGCCCACGGTGTTCCGGTTCGCCTCCTTCGGCTGGATCGGCGTCGAGATCTTCTTCGTGATCAGCGGCTTCGTCATCTGCATGTCCTGCTGGGGCCGCACCCCGCGGCAGTTCTTCGTCTCGCGGGTGATCCGCCTGTACCCCGCCTACTGGTTCGGCGTCGTCTTCACCACGGGCGTGCTGGTGGCGCTGCCCGGCGTGTGGGACCGGCTCGCGATGCGCGACGTCCTGTTCAACCTCACGATGCTGCAGGCCGGTTCGGGCGTGCCGAACGTCGATCCCGTCTACTGGACGCTCTGGTCGGAGCTGCGCTTCTACCTCCTCTTCCTGGTCGTCGTCGCCATGGGACTCACCTACCGCAGGGTCGTGGTGTTCTGCTGTGTGTGGGGCGCGGCGGCGATGCTCGCACCGGTCGCCAAGCTCCCGCTGCTGAATCTGGTGGCCGACCCGAGCGGCGCCTGGTACTTCATCGCCGGCCTCGCCCTCTACCTCATGCACCGCTTCGGCCAGGACCTGATGCTGTGGGGCATCCTGGCCATGGCGTGGCTGATGGGCCAGCGGGAGCTGGGGATGCGGGTGGAGTACGAGGGTGTCTCCAGCTGGCGCGGAGCCGTACTGATCTTCACCGTGTTCATGCTGGTCATGGTGGCCGTCGCACTCGGCCTCACCGACCGCATCCGCTGGAAGTGGCTGGTCACCGCCGGCTTCCTGACCTACCCGCTCTATCTGATGCACTACGTGGCCGGTACGACGCTGATCCACCGCCTGCGCGACACGATGGACGTCCGGCTGGTCGTCGCCGTCGTGATCGCGGCCTTCCTGGCGCTGAGCTGGCTGGTGCACCGGTTCGTCGAGCGCCCGGTCGCCCGGACCCTGAAGAGCGGACTCGACGCCTCGTTCGCAAGGGCCGCCCGCTAGGCGCATCGCGCACGAGCGTCGCCGACGGCCCCGGGACGCCGGCGGCTCGGCCCGTGGGCGGGCGGAACACGCTCATCTGCCTGCCCGAGGGGACCGGTAGCCGGACGGCCCGAGGGGACCGGTAGCCGGACGGCGATCGAAAAGGCCGCCGCGGCGCTCGGCCCGAAGCCGCCACCGCCCTGGAGGCGAGCGCCCCGGCGGCGGTGATGTCTCCGTCCCGGGTCGGGCCCCCGATACCGGTGTAACGGCCAATCTCCGGGGCGGCCCGCTTGCCGCCGCTAGCAGTCCGGCGCTAGCGTCAGGGGTATGGCCAAGACCCAGCTGAACGTGCGGGTGGACGAGGGCACCGCCCGGGCCGCCCGCGAGCGCGCCCAGGCCCGCGGCATGAGCGTCAACCGCTACATCGAAGAGCTGGTCCGGCAGGACACCGGGGAGACCGGCCGCACCTTCGTGGAGGCCGCCGCCGACTTCATGAAGCAGTACGAGGGCGTGTTCGCGGAGGAGTTCGGCGAGGACCGCGGCACCGGCCGGAGCGAAGGCCGGCGCTGATCCTTTGAACGACCTGAGCATCGATCTCGCCTGGCTCCTGATGCTCGCGGAGCAGAAGACACCGGGCGACCCCCAGGTCACCGACTGGGGCGCGCTGGTCGCCGCGGTCGCCCGGCACCGGGCGGAGATATTCGACGTCCCCGTCTACGAGGGCCCGCACGCCCGCGCCGCCGCCCTGCTCCAACTGCTGATCCACGTGCCCGCGCTGGAGCGCTCCAACGCCCTGTTCGCCTCCGCCGTCGCCTACGCCTATCTCGTCGCCAGCGGCCTCAAGGTCACCACCTCGCCGGAACAGGTCCGCGATCTGGCCCGGCTGGTCAAGGACGGGGAGGCGTCGGTGTCCGACATCGCACGTCAGCTGCACCAGTGGACCCTGTGACCCTCCCCGGCCGACGCCCGCCCTTGCCCGCCGTACGCGAGCGCCGCTCCGTCACCGTGGTGGGCCCGCGGGGGGAGCCTCCCGGGTCTGGAAGGACATCGCGTTCCATGTGCCCTCAAGGCGGGGGGACAGCCACGTCGGGGCCGCCCTGCGGAACTCGGGCGGGGGCAGGGCGCCGGCCCCGGCCGGCAGGGCACCGAGCAGCGGAGCGCCGGCCACCTCCGGCAGGTCTGCGAGATTGCACCGCGCGGCAAGATCGGCGGACCGGGGCCAGCTGCCGATCACCACCCCCAGCAACTCGATGGCCCGCAAGCGCAGTTCACGCGCCGTCAGCTCGGTCGTGTTCAGCGTGCCCAGACCGGCCGACGCGACCAGCAGCACCGGCGCCGCCAGCAGCCGGGCCACGTCCGCCAGGGTGCCGCCCGCCGCGTCGAACCGCACGAGCAGCCCGCCCGCGCCCTCGACCAGCACCAGATCGTGCTCGGTGGCCAGCTTGGCCGCGGCGTCGGCGACCTCGTACGGACGCACGGGGGCGAGGCCGGCCCGTCTGGCCGCCGTCCACGGCGCCAACGGCTCCGGATAGCGGGCCAGTTCGGCCGCCGTCACCGGGCCCGCGAGCCGCGCCACCTCGTCCGCGTCCCCGCGCTCGCCCGGCCCCACCCCCGTCTGCGCCGCCTTGAGCACGGCCACCGACCGGCCGGCCGCCAGCGCGGCGGCGGCCACCGCCGCGGTCGTGACCGTCTTGCCGACCTCCGTGCCCGTGCCCGTGATCACCAGAACCGGCATCTCATCCCTCCCGAGCCGCCGCGCACACCGCACCGGCGATCCGTGCCACGTCCTCGTCACCGGTGACATACGGCGGCATCGTGTACACCAGATCGCGGAACGGCCGCAGCCACACGCCCGCGCGCACGGCCGCCGCGGTGGCCGCCGCCAGGTCCACCTCGTGGTCGAGCTGCACCACGCCGATGGCGCCCTGGACCCGTACGTCACGCACCCCGGGCAGGTCCGAGGCCGGGGCGAGACCGGCCCGCAGGCCCGTCTCGATCCGCTTGACCTCCGCGCGCCAGTCCTGCCCCAGCAGCAGCTCGATCGATGCGCAGGCGACGGCCGCGGCCAGCGGATTGCCCATGAACGTCGGGCCGTGCGCGAGGACCGGGACCTCGCCCCGGGAGATCCCCTGTGCCACCCGTGCGGTGCACAACGTCGCCGCCATCGTCAGATACCCGCCGGTCAGCGCCTTGCCCACGCACATCACATCCGGCGTCACCGCCGCGTGCTCCGCGGCGAACAACGTGCCCGTCCGGCCGAATCCGGTCGCGATCTCGTCGAACACCAGCAGCACGTCATGCGCGTCGCACGCCTCGCGCAGCACCCGCAGATAGCCGGGCGAGTGGAACCGCATCCCGCCCGCGCCCTGTACCACCGGCTCCACGATCACGGCGGCCAGCTCGTCCGCGTGCCGCCCGATCAGCTCGCGCAACTGCTCGGCGTACGCCTCCTCGTACCCGGCCGGCGGCGGGTCCGCGAAGACCTGGCGCGGCAGCACCCCGGCCCACAGCCCGTGCATCCCGCCCTCGGGGTCGCACACGGACATCGGCTGCCAGGTGTCGCCGTGGTAGCCACCCCCCCAGGTCAGCAGCCGGCGCTTCAGGGGGCGGCCGAGCGAGCGCCAGTACTGCAGGCACATCTTGACCGCGACCTCGACCGAGACCGAGCCGGAGTCGGCGAGGAAGACATGCTCAAGCCCGTTGGGCGACATATCGACAAGGAGCTTCGCGAGCCGGACGGCGGGCTCGTGCGTGAGCCCGCCGAACATCACATGGCTCATCCGCTCCAACTGGCCCCGCGCGGCCTCGTTGAGCACCGGGTGGTTGTAGCCGTGGATCGCCGACCACCAGGACGCCATGCCGTCGACCAACTCGCCCGAGCCACCGGCCAGTCGCAGCCGGACCCCGCTCGCCGACGCCACGACGAGCGGTTCGGCGCGCCCGGGCATCGGGCCGTACGGATGCCACACATGCCGCCGGTCCAGTTCCAGCAGCGCGGGGACGTCGAGATCAGGCATTGGGCGCGAGGTCCGTTCCGGGGCCCCGGCGGCGGACGGCGACCAGATCGGTGCGCGCCTCGCCCTCCCTCGGCGCGGAGACGGCCGCACCGCACGCGTCCCCGCCCTCGTGCGCCCGGCAGCCCTGCTCGGTGTCCGGCCCGCAGCCCGGCTCGGCGTGCGACCCGCAGCCGCCCGCTCCCGCCGCCCGGTGCTCCGGCAGCGTCACCTCCTCGGCGCCCTCCACCACGAACCCGGCGTCCGCGATCATCTCCAGGTCGGCCTTGCCCGCCTGCCCCTCGCTGGTGAGGTAGTCGCCGAGGAAGACGGAGTTGGCCAGGTGCAGCGCGAGCGGTTGCAGGCTCCGCAGATGCACCTCGCGACCGCCGGCGACGCGGACCTCGACGTCGGGGCAGACGAACCGGACCATCGCGAGGATGCGCAGACAGTGCTGCGGCGTCAGATGCCACTCCTTCGCCAGCGGGGTGCCCTCGAAGGGGATCAGGAAGTTCACCGGCACCGAGTCCGGGTCCAGCTCGCGCAGCGCGAGGACCACGTCGACCAGGTCCGCGTCGCTCTCGCCCATGCCCGCGATCAGCCCGGAGCACGGGGACAGCCCCGCCGCGTGCGCCTTGTGCACCGTGTCCACCCGATCGGCGTACGTGTGCGTCGTCGTGATGTCCGCGTACGTTGCCTCGGAGGTGTTGAGGTTGTGGTTGTAGGCGTCGGCGCCGGCCGTGCGCAGCCGCTCGGCCTGGCCGTCGGAGAGCAGACCGAGACACGCGCAGACCTCGACGCCCTCGTTGCGTTCCTTGATGGTCCTGATCGTCTCGGAGACCCGGTCCACGTCCCGGTCCGTCGGGCCCCGGCCGCTGGCCACCAGGCACACCCGCTTGGCACCGCCGGCCAGGCCCGCGGCGGCGGCCTCGGACGCCTCGTCGGGCTTGAGCCAGGTGTACTTGAGGATGCCGGCCGTCGAACCCAACCGCTGCGAGCAGTAGGAGCAGTCCTCGGGACACAGGCCGGACTTGAGATTGACCAGGTAGTTGAGTTTCACGCGCCGGCCGAACCAGTGCCGGCGCACCCGGCCGGCCGCGGCCACCACGTCGAGCAGGTCGTCGTCGGAGGTGGCCAGCACGGCGAGTGCCTCGTCGCGGGTCGGCGGCTCGCGCCGCAGGCCCTTGTCCACGAGCGTGTTCAGGAGGTCCATGGGGTCCGATCCTGCCCTGCGGGAGCGGTCCGGGCCAAGGAGGCTTCATACAACGCGGACGGTTCGACGTGTGGGTATCGCCACACAATGGACGGCAGACAGCGCGGCTAGGGTCTGTTCACTGCCTACAAATCCCCGGAGGAGCCATGGCGTTCGGCTGGATCGACGAGCAGGCGGAGCTGCGCCGCCGGGCCGGACTCGTACGCGTGCTGCGCCCCCGTGCCGCCGACTCGCCGCTCCTCGACCTCGCGAGCAACGACTACCTGGGCCTGGCCCGGCACCCCGAGGTCGCCGCGGGCGCCGCCGACGCCGCGCGCACCTGGGGCGGCGGCGCCACCGGCTCGCGACTGGTCACCGGCACCACGGAGCTGCACGGCGAACTGGAGCGCGAGCTGGCCGCCTTCTGCGGCTTCGAGGCGGCCCTGGTCTTCTCCTCCGGATACGCCGCGAATCTCGCCGCGGTCACCGCACTGGGACCGCACGGCTGCCTGATCGTCTCCGACGCGGGCAACCACGCGTCCCTCATCGACGGCTGCCGGCTGGCCCGCGGCGTCACCCAGGTGGTCGGGCACGCCCACCCGGACGCGGTGCGCAAGGCGCTGGGCCCGCACCGGGGGCCCGCGGTCGTCGTCTCCGACACGGTCTTCTCGGTCGACGGGGACGCCGCGCCGCTCGCGGCCCTCGCCGAGGCGTGCCGGGAGCACGGTGCGGGCCTGCTGGTGGACGACGCCCACGGGCTGGGCGTGCTGGGGGACGGCGGCCGGGGAGCCCCGCACGCGGCCGGTCTCGCGGGCGCCGACGACGTCATCGTCACGGCCACGCTGTCCAAGTCGCTCGGCAGTCAGGGCGGCGCCGTGCTCGGCCCCGCGCGGGTGATCGACCACCTGGTCAACGCGGCCCGCACCTTCATCTTCGACACCGGCCTCGCGCCCGCGGCGGCGGGCGCGGCGCTCGCGGCCCTGCGCCTGCTGCGCCGCGAACCGCAGCGGGCGGCACGCGCGCGTGCGGTCGCCGCCGAACTGCACGCACGGCTGACCGCGGCGGGCCTCCAGGCGGTGCGCCCGGACGCCGCGGTCGTCTCCGTGCGCGCGCCGTCCCCGGAGGAGGCCGTCCGCTGGGCGGCGGGCTGCCGTGCGGACGGCCTCGCCGTGGGCTGTTTCCGTCCGCCTTCCGTGCCCGACGGTGTCTCACGGCTCAGGCTCACCGCCCGTGCGGACCTCTCCGGGGCGGAGATCGAACGCGCTGTACGGGTGATCGGCGGGGCGCGACCATGAGTCGGCGTGACACGGCCGTGCGCCGCCCGTGCGGAATCGGTCAGTAGCGGTCGGTCGGACGGGGCGGTACGGGGATCAACGCAGCGCGGCGACGAAGTCCGCCCAGCTCTCTGGGGAGAAGAGCAGCGCGGGCCCGGTCGGGTCCTTGGAGTCGCGTACGGCGAGCAGTCCGGTCCGTGGACCGGAGCGCGGCCGTGCCGTCTCCACGCAGTTGTTTGCTCCCGTGCTGTAACTGCTGCGCAGCCAGCGCACAGCGAGCAGTTCGGCAGTGGAAGGTACGTTCCGAGGCAGTGCGGTCATGGTGCCTCCTTACGCGCCGTCACCTATCCCGGCGATGTAATCCAACGAGTCCTCGGGCGAAAGGGCGTGGATCTGAAGGGTGTTGAAGGCCTCTGTGTAGGCCTGGAGGTCTTCTTTCCGTTCGAGGTAGAGGCTACTCGTCAACTGGTCAAGAACAACGACATCCAGATCAGAAGTGTTCCGAAATGAGAAGATAACGAAAGGCCCGGTGATGCCGATGTGCGCTCCGGCGGTGAAAGGCAGCACCTGGAGCCTCACCTGCGGCAGCCGCGCCGCCTCGATCAGCCGTTCCAACTGCCGTGCCATGACGCCCGGTCCGCCGACCTCCCGGCGCAGCACCGCCTCGTCCAGCACGGCGCTCAGCTCCAGCGGCGGCTGCGAGCGCAGCACGTCCTGCCGGGCGAGCCGCACCGCCACCAGCGCGTCCAGCCGGTCCTCGTCGAGGGCGTCCACCGCGGCCCGGGTCACCGCGCGGGCGTACTCGGGCGTCTGCAGCAGCCCGGGCACCACCGACGTCTCCAGCGTGCGCATCCCGCTGGCCTGCGACTCCAGGCTGATGAAATCCCGGTAGGTGGGCGGCAGCACCCCGCGGTAGGCGTGCCACCAGCGGTGTCGGTCGCCGACGTCCTCGGACCCCGCCAACACCAGCAGTAACTCCCGCAGTTGGGCGTCCCGCACGTCGTACGCGTCGAGCAGCAACCGCACATCGGTCGGTTTCACGCCACTCGCGCCCGTCTCGACGCGGCTCACCTTCGACTGGTGCCAGCCCACCAACCGGGCCGCCTCACCGCTCGTGAGACCGACGCCGGTGCGCAGGGCACGCAGTTCGGCGCCCAATTTCCGGCGGCGTACCGCGGGACCGTGCTGCATGGGCAACTCCTTACTCCTTACGAGCCGCCCAAATACGGTCTGCCGTCGCAGAGTTCACCGCTTCGAGCGACAGATATATGCATATCTTGGTGGATGCCCCGCGTGACCGGCGCGCTGATGGCAGGCTGGCGACGAAGCACCAGTCCGGGACCGTACTCGAACCATCCGCTCCGTGTCGGACTGCGGTCCCGTGGGAAAGGGACGACATCGCCATGGCAGACCATCTGGAAGCATCCATCACTCTGCCGAGCGATCCCGCCTCGGTCTCCGCGGCCCGCGCGCACGTGCTGAGCACCCTCGTGGAGTGGGGCCTGCCGTCGGACACGGACGCCGCCGAGACGATCCGCCTCATCGTCTCCGAGCTGGCCACCAACGCCGTGCAGCACACCTTCGGCCAGTCACCGACCTTCACGGTCGCCCTCGTACTCGATCGTGACGCACAGCTGCGCATCGGCGTCACCGACAGTCATCCGCGCTTCCCGAAGAGACTCCCCGCGGCCGTCCAGCAGGACAACGGCCGCGGCATGGTCATCATCCGCTGGCTCACCGCCGAATGCGGCGGCAAGCTGCGCGTCCGGCCCACCCGTGAGGGCGGCAAGACCGTCACCGTGGAACTGCCCTGGACGGTGCCGGCCCACCCGGTGACGGCGGTGGGCCGGCAGGAGCCGTAGTCCCTCGGGCATGGCGCGGGCCGTGGCCCGCCTGACGTCCGGTCAGCCCCGGCCGGGTATGCGGGGGCGGCGGCGCGGCAGGGGCGGCGGCACCCGCTCCGCCGGGTCAGCCGACCCGGCCGTACCAGACGCTCCTCGTCCAGATCTTCTGAAGCCGCACCACGTCCCCGGTCTTCGGAGCGTGCCAGATCTTCCCATGACCCGCGTAGATGCCCACGTGGTAGACGCTGGAGCCCGAATGGAAGAACACCAGGTCTCCGGCCTTGCGGCTCTTGGCCGAGATGTGGCGCGTCTTGTTGTACTGCTGGGCGGCCGTGCGCGGCAGAGCCTTGCCGGCCTTCTTGAACGAGTACAGCGTGAGCCCGGAGCAGTCGAACCTGCGCGGCCCGGTGGCCCCCCACTTGTACGGGGACCCCTTCTTGGACGCCGCGATCCGCAGCGCCTTCGTCGCCGTGGTCGCGGCCTCCGCGTCGGGCGCGAGGCCAGGGGCCACGATCGAGCCGCCCACGGCGGCGATGGTCAGCGCCGAGGCCGTTCCGGCTCGGGCCATCAGCGACGGGACACGATTGAGCGCAGTCATGCGCAACCCTTCGTCAGCCGCCTGTGAAGGATGACCTGTCGGATTCGGGCTGGCGAAGTTGCCCGGCCGTGTCGCCACGGCTTCACCCCAAGGGCTGCTCGGAGCGGACCAGCGTCCGCTCCGGCGACCCGTCGTGCTCGGGTCCTCCACTCCTGCCGATCCACTCCTGTCGACCGGTCATCCGGGCGGCGGCAGGACTCGGCGTCCGCCCGGACCGCCCCGCCGTTGTGGCGGGGGCTTGTCGTCAGACAGGGATCTTCACTCACAACTGTCCGAAAATCCCAATGGAACCGGGGATGTGTGGCGTTCTTCACCACTCACCCGTTCGGCTGGACAGGGCTCCGTTCGATACCCGGCCGAGGGGGCTGCGCACCCCCGGACCAGCGCCGAAGCACCTCGACGCGACTGCCGACCATGCGCCGTACCCAACCGTCCCGGGCCCGAAAAAGGAAGCCGGGCTACGCCGAACAGGGGTAGACCATTTGGACCGTTTCGGCCCGGTCCGTGATGGATCGTCGGACACGGCGGCGCACGGGGAGCGGACGCGCCCGCGTCAGCCCACGCCGTCGGGCGGCACGGCGACCCGGGCGGTGCGCCGCTCGCCGTCCAGCACCCGCAGCGCCCGCGCCAGGGTGGCCGTGTGCACCTCGGTCTCGCCCCTCGTGTGCATCAGCGCCAGCGCGTCCCGCAACTCCCTCGCGGTGCGCACCAGCGCCTGGGCGGCCCGCAGCCCGTGGTAGGTGTGCTCGGCCCGCGCCGGATTGATCCGGCCGAGCAGGTCGACCGCCTCCAGGTAACGGTCGATCAACTCGCTCTCGGCCCGGGTCAGCGCGGGCAGCGGCGGCAGTTCCGGCGGCAGCATCCGCGGCTCACCCCGCGTCAGCCGGGCGGGCGGCCCTGCGGCTCGGGATGACCGCGTCCACCAGCCCGTACTCCAGCGCGCCGAAGGCGTCCAGGACCAGGTCCCGCTCCAGGTCCTCGTGGACCTGCTCCGGGGTGCGGCCCGTGTGGCGCGCCAGCATCTCCTCCTGGAGCGCGCGCACGCGCGCCAATTCCTCGGCCTCGATGACCAGATCGCTCGGCTGGCCGTGCACCGGCCGTGACAGCGACGGCTGCTGGAGCAGCAGCCGCGCGCCCGGCAGCGTGAACCGCTTGCCCGCGGTGCCGGCCGCGATCAGCACCGCCGCCGAGGAGCCGGCCTGCCCCAGGCAGATCGTCTCCACGTCACAGGTGATGTACCGCATCGTGTCGTAGATGGCCGTCATCGCGCTGAACGAGCCGCCGGGGGAGTTGACGTACAGCGAGATGTCCTGGTCCGGAGCGCGGTGTTCCAGGTGCATGAACTGCGCCATGACGTCGTTCGCCGCGGTGTCGTCGATCGGTGTGCCCAGGAAGACGATCCGCTCCTCGAACAGCTTCGCGTACGGATCGAGCGTGCGCACTCCCGCGCTCGTGCGTTCGGTGAACTCGGGCAGGACGTGGCGGGCGGACGGTCCGGTCATGGCATACCCCTCCTCGCGGCGAAGCCGCTTGCGGCGACGCTCTCTGTGGAAAATGTACAGGATGTACAGACCGGGGAAGGTGGGGTGCGGCGTCCTCAAGCCGGGAGGGCGTCCGGGGGAGCCCCGTAAGCTGGGGTCATGGCCTACGAGATTCCGGTGACGCAAGCCAGGGCTGAACTCGCCGACCTGATCAACCGGGTGGTGTACGGCGGTGAACGCGTCGTCGTGACGCGCCACGGCAAGCCTCTCGTCGCCCTCGTCTCCGCCGCCGACCTGGAGCGGCTCGAAGAACTCCCGGACCCCGCGGACGACCAGGTCGTCAGCTCGGTCTCCAGCGTCCGCGAGGTCGCGGGCACGCACCGTGAGCAGCGCCGCTTCGGCATCGCGGCCGAGCACCGGGGGGCCGGCGGCTCCTGACCGCGCGCCCGGCCGGGGCCGGGCACCGCACGACGACGGGGCCGTGCACCCCCCGTCCGCTACAGCGGGGATGCACGGCCGTCCGGGTGCGCCGCCGAGATCAGCCTGCGGGCGTGAGTCCGGGCTCCGGTGCGGACCGCCCGATCGGCAGGCGCGAGCGCAGCGCGGCGCCGAGCAGGACCGCGCCCAGGCCGAGCGCCGCCCACCAGGTCAGAGTGAGGACGGGGCCGGTCGCCGCCGCGCCGTCGAAGAAGGACACCGAGCGCAGCAGCGTCGCCCCCGCCCCGGGCGGCAGCCACTGACCGAGGGTGCCGACCGGCTCCGGCAGCAGTTGCGGGGCGGAGGCGGCGCCGGAGAACGGATTGCCGAGCAGCATCACCACGCCCGCACCGACCCCGAGGCCCGCGGGCCCGAGCAGCGCCGCAAGACCGGCCACGCAAGCGCTCACGGCCAGCGTGGCCAGCCCGAGCGCCCCTGCCTGCGCCCACCAGTTCCCCGTGATCACCCCGAGCCAGCTGTCCGCGATCCCGGCCGCCGCCAGGCCCACCAGCGCGGCGACGGCCAGGAGCGCGGCCACCGCACGACTCGCGCGCAGGCCCGCAAGGGTCACCGCGGAACCCGCCGCGATCCCGGCCAGGGCGAGCGGCAGCACGCTCGCCGTCAGGGCGGCCCCGCGCGGATCGTGCTCCGGAGCCGGGACGACATCGACGGTCCTGACCGGTGTGCCCGCGGCGGATCCCTGACCGGCCACCGCCTGCTGGAGCAGTTGGGCGACGACCGGACTCGCGGCCGACGCGGTCAGGAGCCGAAGGCCCCGGTCGGCGACGACCACGGCGCCGTATACGGTCCGGTCCTCGACGGCGCGCCGGGCGGCGGCCTCGTCGGCGTACCGATGGACCTCGAACGCGCCCTCGTGCCGCGCCAGTTGCCGCTCGACGCCGGCCGTGGCCGACGCCGGGCCCGCCACGCCGAGCGGAAGATCGTGCGGTGCGGTGCGGGCGGCCGGCCAGGCGAAGGCCCACAGGGCCAGGGCCGCGAGCAGGGGGACGAGCAGGACGGCCGCGAGTCGGCGGCGGGTGTGCGGCGCGGCGGACGCGGTGGGCATGGGAATCCCCTCGGATCGCGGTAAAAAGAAGGATCGTTCGTTTTGCTTTCGGCCCACCGTGCTCCGGATGGCGTGCGATTGTCAAGAAGGAACGTTCGTTTTAGAGTGATCGCATGGCCCGCGTATCCCAGGCACACCTCGACGCCCGCCGCCGGCAGATCCTCGACGGCGCCGCGCTCTGTTTCGCCCGCAACGGCTTCCATGCCACCTCCATGCAGGACGTGCTCAAGGAGGTCGACCTGTCCGCGGGGGCCGTCTACCGCTACTTCACCGGCAAGGAGGAGTTGATCGGCGCCATCGTGACCGAGGTGCTGGCGGTGCTGCGCGAGACCTATGAACAG
Organism: Streptomyces sp. NPDC004629; assembly: GCF_042873595.1. Classification (NCBI taxonomy): domain Bacteria; kingdom Bacillati; phylum Actinomycetota; class Actinomycetes; order Kitasatosporales; family Streptomycetaceae; genus Streptomyces; species Streptomyces sp. NPDC004629. The sequence goes on from NZ_JBIALO010000016.1 coordinate 87,690, forward strand.
GCGGCCGTGGAGACCCCGCCGCCGCTGCCGGACGTCCTGGTGCCCCGGGCCCTGGAACGGCTGCGGCAGACCCGGCCGGGGGTGATGGTCGACGGCACGTGGGTCTTCCCGCGGCTGATGATCCAGGTCTGGGCCGAGATCCTGCGCAACGACGAACTGAAGGCCGTGGTCCGCACCGGGTACGAGGGGGTGGTGAGCGCCTGGCGCAGGGTGGTCGAGAGCTACCGGTCCGCCGGTCTGATCTCCGCCGACGCCGACGCCGACGCCATGGCCCGGGTGATGATCGCGCTCGCCCAGGGCTTCGCCGCCCAGTTGGCGGTGATCGGCGAGGTGTCCGAGGAAATGCTGGGGGACGGAGTGCGCGCGCTCATGGGCATGGTGGACCCCAGGACGCGGTCATGATGTGGCTATGGTCCGGTTAACGTCGCCGAAACTCCGGCGAACTAGCCTGCCGATCCACGCCACCAGAGGTTCTTGTGTCCCGATTGGGTAAGATCGCCCCCAATCTGACGCCGTGTGAGACACATCACTCTCGCGGTGGCTGCGGCAACCGGACCCGCACGGTCCGGAGCGAGGACTGTGAGGTGGGACGTGCAACTGACCCCGCACGAGCAAGAGAGGCTGCTGATCCACGTGGCGGCCGACGTGGCCGAGAGGCGCCGGGCCCGCGGGCTGAAGCTCAACCATCCCGAGGCGGTCGCGCTCATCACCTCGCACATCCTCGAAGGCGCGCGCGACGGACGCGGTGTCGCCGAACTGATGGCCTCCGGCCGCAAGGTGCTCACCCGGGACGACGTCATGGAGGGCGTGCCCGAGATGATCCACGACGTCCAGGTGGAGGCCACCTTCCCGGACGGCACCAAGCTGGTCACCGTCCACGAGCCGATCGGCTGAGCGGGGGACGGCCATGATTCCCGGAGAGATCCTGTTCGCCGAGGACCCCGTCGTCTGCAACGAGGGCCGCGAGGTCACCCGGCTCACCGTTCTCAACGCCGCCGACCGGCCCGTCCAGGTCGGCTCCCACTACCACTTCGCCGAGGCCAACCCCGGCCTGGAGTTCGACCGCGGCGCCGCACACGGAAAGCGGCTGAACGTCGCCGCCGGCACCGCCGTGCGCTTCGAACCCGGAATCCCCGTCGGCGTCGAACTCGTCCCGCTCACCGGCGCCCGCGTCGTGCCGGGGCTGCGCGGGGAGACCGGAGGTGCCCTCGATGCCTGAGATCTCGCGTGCCGCGTACGCCGACCTGTTCGGCCCGACCACCGGCGACCGGATCCGGCTCGCCGACACCGACCTGCTGATCGAGATCGAGGAGGACCGTTCGGGCGGGCCGGGACTCGCCGGTGACGAGGCGGTCTTCGGCGGCGGCAAGGTGATCCGCGAATCCATGGGCCAGTCGCGTGCCACCCGCGCGGACGGCACCCCCGACACCGTGATCACCGGCGCCGTCGTCGTCGACCACTGGGGGATCGTCAAGGCCGACATCGGCATCCGCGACGGCCGGATCACCGGGATCGGCAAGGCCGGCAACCCGGACACGATGGACGGCGTGCACCCCGATCTGGTCATCGGCCCGGAGACCGAGGTGATCGCGGGCAACGGCCGCATCGTGACGGCCGGCGGGATCGACGCGCACGTCCACTTCATCTGTCCGCAGACCGCCGACGAGGCGCTGGCCGCCGGCATCACCACGCTGGTCGGCGGCGGCACCGGACCGGCCGAGGGCTCCAAGGCGACCACCGTGACGCCCGGCCCTTGGCACCTCGCCCGGATGTTCCAGGCGATGGAGCACTACCCGGTCAACGTCGGCCTGCTCGGCAAGGGCAACACCGTCTCCGAGGAGGCGATGCTGTCGCAGATCCGCGGCGGCGCGCTGGGCCTGAAGCTGCACGAGGACTGGGGCTCCACCCCGGCCGTGATCGACGCCTCGCTCACCGTCGCCGACCGGACCGGCATCCAGGTCGCCATCCACACGGACACCCTCAACGAGGCCGGCTTCGTCGGTGACACGCTCGCCGCGATCGCCGGGCGCGGCATCCACGCGTACCACACCGAGGGGGCGGGCGGCGGGCACGCGCCCGACATCATGACCGTGGTCCGCGAGCCGCATGTGCTGCCCAGCTCGACCAATCCGACCCGGCCGTTCACCGTCAACACCGCCGAGGAACACCTCGACATGCTGATGGTGTGCCACCACCTCAACCCCGCGGTCCCGGAGGACCTGGCGTTCGCCGAGTCCCGGATCAGGCCGTCGACGATCGGCGCCGAGGACATCCTGCACGACCTGGGCGCCATCTCGATCATCTCCTCCGACGCCCAGGCCATGGGGCGCATCGGCGAGGTCGTGCTGCGGACCTGGCAGACGGCACACGTGATGAAGCGCCGCCGGGGCGCGCTGCCCGGTGACGGCCGCGCGGACAACCGGCGGGTACGGCGCTATGTCGCCAAATACACCATCAACCCGGCGCTTGCCCAGGGCCTCGCCCGGGACATCGGGTCCGTGGAACGCGGAAAGCTCGCCGACCTGGTGCTCTGGGAGCCCGCGTTCTTCGGTGTGAAACCGCACCTGGTCATCAAGGGCGGGCAGATCGCGTACGCGCAGATGGGCGACGCCAACGCCTCCATCCCCACCCCGCAGCCGATCCTTCCGCGCCCCATGTACGGCGCGATCGGACGGGCACCCGGCGCGAACTCGGTCAACTTCGTCGCCCTGGCGGCTGTCGAGGACGGGCTGCCCGAACGGCTTGAGCTGGGCAAGCGTTTCGTGGCCATCGAGTCGACGCGCGGTGTGACGAAGGCGGACATGAGGGAGAACGACGCACGGCCCCTGGTCCTGATCGACCCCGACAGCTTCGCCGTGCACATCGACGGCGAACTGGTCGAGGCCACCCCGGCCGCCGAACTGCCCATGGCCCAGCGTTACTTCCTGTTCTGATGTGCCGGGCAGCGCTCCTCGTCCTGGCCGACGGCCGTTTTCCCGCCGGAGGGCACGCGCACTCCGGCGGGGCGGAGGCCGCTGTCACGGCCGGGCGGATCACCGATGCCGCGAGCCTGGCGGACTTCTGCCGGGGGCGGTTGCACACGGTGGGGCTCGTGGCCGCCGCGCTCGCCGCGGCGGCGGTGCTCGGCGCGGACCTCGCCGCCCTGGACGCGGCGGCGGACGCGCGCACGCCGTCGCCCGCACTGCGCGGCGCTGCGCGCAGGCTCGGCCGGCAACTGCTGCGGGCCGCCCGTGCGACCTGGCCGTCCGACGAACTCGACGCCCTGGCCGGGCGGTTCCCCAAGGGCGTACACCAGCCGGTGGTGCTCGGCCTCGTGGCGCGGGCGGCCGGTCTGGAGGCGGTGGACGCGGCGTACTGCGCGGCGTACGAGAGCGTGAGCGGGCCGGCGACGGCCACCGTGCGGCTGCTGAGCCTGGATCCGTTCGAGGCGACCGGGGTGCTGGCCCGGCTGGCGCCGGAGCTGGACCGGGTGGCCGGGCGGGCGGTGGACGCGGCCCGGCGCGCCGTCGCCGACGGCGTCGACGCCCTTCCGGCGGCGTCCGCGCCGCTGCTGGAGATCGGGGCCGAGGCACACGCCGCCCGAGCGGTACGGCTGTTCGCGTCCTGACCCGGCGACCGCCCCCACCCACCCGCCGTGCCCGCCCCGCCCACCTCACCGCGATCCGCACCCCACCCGACCGCAGCGCCCCCGCTCCCCTCTCGTCGCCCACCCCGCCCCCCGTCCGGCCGCAGCGTCGCTGGTCCGGTCTTGTCGCCCACCCCGTTGCCGCAGCGTTTCGCCTCGGGCTTGCGCTGGGATCCGGCATCGCGAAGGCAGTTCCGAAGGAGAGTCGTCCATGCATCTCGATCACATCCACCACGGCCCGGCCGCCGTCGGCGCCGATGCCCGGCGGCCGGACGGCTCGCGGCGGGCGCTGCGGATCGGTCTCGGCGGGCCCGTCGGTTCGGGCAAGACCGCCACCGTCGCCGCCCTGTGCCGGACCATGCGGGACGACGTGTCGCTCGCCGTCGTCACGAACGACATCTACACCCGGGAGGACGCCGAGTTCCTGCTGCGCGAGGCCGTACTGCCGCCCGAGCGGATCACCGCCGTGGAGACGGGAGCCTGCCCGCACACGGCGATCAGGGACGACATCTCCGCCAACCTCGAAGCGGTCGAGGAACTGGAGGACGAGGTGGGGCCGCTGGACCTCGTCCTCGTCGAGTCGGGCGGCGACAACCTCACCGCGACCTTCTCCAAGGGGCTCGTCGACGCGCAGGTCTTCGTCATCGACGTGGCCGGCGGGGACGACATCCCGCGCAAGGGAGGCCCCGGCGTCACCACCGCCGATCTGCTCGTGGTCAACAAGACCGACCTCGCCCCGTACGTCGGCTCCGACCTCGCGCGGATGGCCGCCGACGCCAAGGCGCAGCGGGCCGGACTGCCCGTCGTCTTCCAGTCGTTGCGTTCCGAGGAGGGCGTCGCCGGGGTCGCCGCCTGGGTGCGGGAACGGCTCGCCGCGTGGACGGTGTGACCGTGAGCGGGGTGCGGGCCGCCGCGCGGATCGTCGCCCGCCCGGACGGCCGCGGCGGCACGGCGCTGCCCGTGCTGGAGGGGCGGGGCCCGCTGGCGCCGCGGCGCACCCGGGGCAGCGGCACGCAGGCCCGGGTCGTGCTCGTCGGGGCGATGAGCGGGCCGCTCGGCGGCGACCGGTTCACCGTCGGGACGCGGGTGGCCCGGGGCGCCCGGCTGCATGTCGGGTCGGCCGCCGCGACCATCGCGCTGCCGGGCCAGACGAAGGGCGAGGCACACTACGACGTGCGGATAACGGTCGACGGCGGGGGCGAACTGCGCTGGCTGCCCGAGCCGTTGATCTCCGCGGTCGGCAGCGAGCTGTATGTCACCACCCGGGTCGACCTCGCCGCCGGGGCCCGTCTCGTGCTGCGCGAGGAGCAGGTGCTCGGCCGGTCCGGCGAGGAACCCGGGCGGCTCGGCAGCCGGCTGACGGTGCTGCTCGACGGGCGCGGCGTGCTCGACCAGGAGCTGTCCTGCGGGCCCGGCGCGCCGGGCGGCTGGGACGGTCCCGCCGTTCTCGCGGGACATCGCGCCGTGGGGCAACTCGTTGTCGTACGGCCGGAGTTCGCCGACGACATGCCGGCGGCCCGGCTGCTGGGGGAGGGGGCGGCGGTCACCCCGCTCGCCGGGCCCGCCGTGCTGGTGAGCGCCGTGGCCGCCGACGGACTGCGGCTGCGGCGGGTGCTGGACGAGGCGTTGGCGCTGCTCGACCGGGGCTCTCCGCTCAGCGGGACCTGATCGTCCGGCTATCGGATTGGCAAAGAAGGTCAACGACCCCTGTTCTCAAGCTCCTCACAGGGACGAGGATCCCTCTGACATTCGCATGACATTCACAACGATGCAGGGGGAGAGCCCAGTTGAGGGAGAACAGAGGGAAGAACCGCGTGCTCGCGCTCGGTTCGGCCGGAGCACTCGTCACCGCGACCCTGATAGCCGGCGCCGTATCGGCGCCCACGGCCGCCGCCACCTCGGGACACGGCCAGGACCGCGAGGCCCGGGGCGCCGCGATCGCCGCCGAGCGGGCCGCGAAGGCGGGCATCGACTGGCGTGACTGCCCCGCCGACTGGGGGCTCGCCAAGCCCATCCAGTGCGGCTGGGTCACCGTGCCGCTCGACTACGCCAAGCCGAACGGCAAGCAGATCAAGCTCGCCGTCGACCGCATCGGCAACACGGGCACCCCGCAGGAGCGCCAGGGCGCGCTCGTCTACAACCCCGGCGGACCGGGCGGCTCCGGGCTGCGCTTCCCGACCCGCGTCACCAACAAGAACGCCGTGTGGGCGAAGACGGCCAAGGCGTACGACTTCGTGGGCTTCGACCCGCGCGGTGTCGGCCACTCCGCGCCCATCTCCTGCATCGACCCGCAGGAGTTCGTCAAGGCGCCCAAGGCCGACCCGGTGCCCGACTCCGAGGCCGACAAGCTCGCCCAGCGCAAGCTGGCCCGCGAGTACGCGGACGGCTGCTACGAACGCAGCGGCACCATGCTGCCGCACATGACCACGCCGAACACCGCTCGTGACCTGGACGTCATCCGTGCCGCGCTCGGCGAGCGGAAGATCAACTACCTCGGTGTCTCCTACGGCACCTACCTGGGCGCCGTCTACGGCACGCTGTTCCCCGGGCACGTCCGCCGCATGGTCGTCGACAGCGTGGTCGACCCGGCCCGGGACAACATCTGGTACCAGGCCAACCTCAACCAGGACATCGCCTTCGAGGGCCGCTGGAAGGACTGGCAGGACTGGGTCGCCGCCAACGACGCCGCCTTCCACCTCGGCACCACCCGCGCCGCCGTCCAGGCCAAGTGGCTCCAACTGCGCGCCACCGCCAAGAAGAACCCCATCGGCGGTGTCGTCGGCCCGGCCGAACTGCTGTCCCTCTTCCAGAGCGCCCCCTACTACGACTCCTCGTGGGTGCCGGTCGCCACGGTGTTCAGCAAGTACGTCGCCGGTGACACCCAGGCGCTGGTGGACGCCGCCGCCCCGGACCTGTCCGACACCGCGGGGAACATCGCCTCGGAGAACGGCAACGCCGTCTACACGGCCGTCGAGTGCACCGACGCCAAGTGGCCCACCAGCTGGCGGCGGTGGGACCGGGACAACACCCGGCTGCACCGCGACTACCCGTTCCTGACCTGGTCCAACGCCTGGATGAACCTGCCGTGCGCGACCTGGCCGGTCAAGCAGCAGACCCCCGTGGACGTGAAGACCGGCAAGGGGCTGCCGCCGGTGCTCATCGTGCAGTCCACCAGGGACGCCGCCACCCCGTACCCGGGCGCCGTCGAACTGCACAAGCGCTTCAAGGGCTCCCGCCTGATCACCGAGCGGGACGCCGGCTCGCACGGCGTGACCGGGCTGGTCAACCCGTGCGTCAACGACCGGGTGGACGGCTACCTGCTCACCGGCAAGGTCGACGCGGCCGACGTGACCTGCGCACCGCACGCCACGCCCAAGCCGTGACCGGCTGAGGGGCGGCCGGGACGTCCTCCCGGCCGCCCCCTGCTCACCGTGCGCGCAGCCAGGCGTCCTCGGCCGGGTAGTCGAACAGGTCGGGATACGCCTCGCCCAGCTTCGGAAAGGCCTCGGCCCAGTCGCGCCCGGCCAGTTCCGCCCGGAGCCGGTCGACCGTCTCCGGCAGGCTGCCGGCGTATGTGACGACCGGACGGTAGTCCAGCTCCCGTGCCGCGGCGGTCATGTCGCAGACCACCGGCCGCGGCACCGACCACGGTGTGCGTCCCACGGAGCCCTCGGGCGGCGGCCCGTCCACCAGGACGGTCCGCGTCTCGACGCCCATCACCTCGTCCACCGCCGCGCCGATCTCCGCCACCGTCGGCGCCTGTGGGTCGCAGGCGTTGAGCACACGCGACCCCGGTCGCGCCGCCGCCAGCCTGACGAGTTCGGCGACGGTGCGGGCGCTCGCCGGGTGGAACCGGCTCCGGCCGCCGTGGGCGAGCACCCGGATGCCGCGTCCGTCGAGGTTCCGCTTGACGAAGTACAGCTCGCGGGGCAGCGGGCTGTGCGCGCCGTGGACGGCCCCCGGCCGCAGCAGCGTCGCCGGCAACGCGTCGCCGGCGGCGAGGAGTTCACGCTCAAGCGCCGCCTTCCGGGTGCTGTACGAGGACTCGCCCGGGGTCACCGTGCGCTGGGTCTCCGCCATGGGCACCGGGTACGCGGGGAAGCCGTCCGGCTCGCCCTGGGTGTCGAAGCCCCGTCCCTCGGCGTCCTCGTACACCGACACCGTGGAGATCACCACCGCGGAGCCGACCCGGCCGGCCAGCGCGGTCAACTGCCGGGCGTGCTCGGGCCCGTAGGCGACCATGTCGACCACGAGGTCGCAGCCCTCGCCCACCGCCGCCGCCAGCGCCGTGTCGTCGGCGCGGTCCAGCCGCACCGCCCGTACCTCCTGCGGCCAGCGTTCGTCCCGGCCGCCGCTGCGGGAGGCGGCCGTCACCTCCCAGCCGTCCCGTACCAGCGCGTCCACCGTGGGGCGGCCGATCTGTCCCGTCGCCCCGATCACCACAGCCCGTCTCATACGCCGACCGTACGGCCCCGACCCCACCACCCCACCCCCGTTCTGCCGACGGCAGAGACCTACGGCAGATGCCGGGGCAGGGGGCTGATCGTGCAGTTCCCGTGTGCCTTCGGGGCGCTGGAGCACGACATGGTCATCGGCTCAGCTCAGGGGGGCGCGGGGGAATCTCCGGGGCTTCGTGCTCTCCGCCGCGGCCTGCTCCGCCTTGACCACGGCCGCGTACCGGTCGACGTACTCCTGCTCGGACAGCATCAGGATCGCGTACATGATCTCGTCGGTGACCGCGCGCAGCACCGCCTTCTCGTTCTCCATGCCGGCGTACCGGGAGAAGTCGAGCGGCTTGCCGAAGCGGATGACGACGGGATGGACGTTCGGGACGACCTTGCCCGGCGGCTGGGCCTCGAACGTGCCGATCATCGCGCACGGGACGACCGGGACACCCGCCTTCAGCGCCATCACGGCGACGCCCACCTTGCCCTTGTACAGGCGGCCGTCGTGCGAGCGGGTGCCCTCCGGGTAGATGCCGAGCAGTTCGCCCCGGCGCAGCACGCCAAGGCCCTCGCGGATCGCGGCCCGGCCGGCGTCCTTGCCGGAGCGCTCGACCGGGATCTGGCCCGCGCTGCGGAAGAAGAACGCGGTCAGCCGGCCCTTGACGCCCGGACCGGTGAAGTACTCGGCCTTGGCGAGGAACGTGATGCGCCGTTTGAGGATCGCGGGCATCAGGAAGTGGTCCGAGAACGAGAGGTGGTTGCCGGCGACGATGGCCGGCCCCGACGCGGGTACGTTTTCCAGCCCTTCCGTGCTGGGCCGGAAGACCAGCCTGAGCAGCGGCCCCAGCAGCAGGTACTTCAGCAGGTAGTAGAACACGGCTCGCCCCTAACGTCGCGTGCACCTGTAGTCATCTGTAACCGTCTTCGGTCACGAGCCCGCCGGGTGCACCCGCATCACGCGGACGCGCCGCCGCTGGAGCCCCGCGACGGTGTAGTCCTCGCGCCGCCACCTGCCGAGGGTGCCGCCCACCAGATCCTCGGCCTCGTCCCGCCGCAGGTCCCGGTACCTGAGCTTGACCAGCGGCGGCTCGTAGCCGGGCAGCACGTCGAAGTCGTACACCTCGCAGAACCTCTCGCCGATGGCGCCGTCGGCGGCGTAGTAGGTGAGCCACCGGGCGTGGTCCTCCAGCCGGGTGGGGTGCACGCCCGGGTGGCCCAGCACCAGGCCGGCGACGACGGCCGTGACCTCGGGGCACTTGTTGGTGATGGAGGCGACGGGGTCGTTGTCCAGGTCGCCCATGACGACGACCGGCTTCGGCGCGGCCTTGGGCCGAAAGACCCGCACATGGTAGTTCGCGTGGCCGTACCAGTGCGGTGACCGGTAGGGCAGCGCGTACTGGTCGATCACGAGGACCGCCTCGTCGCCCGGGGGCGGCGCGTCGGCGGACCCGCGGCGGCGCGAGAAGAGGCTCATGTCCGTTTCCTCAGCAACGTGGTGATCTCGGCGCCGACATCCTCGGTGAGCGGGCCCGCGCACGGAATGCCGAGGCCCTCCGCGAGCCCTCGGCCGTGCAGGTCGACGGCCGACTCGGCGAGTTCCGCGAACGCCACGCCCGCCGCCCGCGCCCGCCACCAGGCCGTCACGGCGGTGACGACGCCGACGATCGCCGCCGGCCACCACACGACGCCCACGGCGAGATAGCCGAGCGCCCACGCCACCAGCCGGGACGCCGCGGCCAGGCGCCCACGGGCCGTGCCGATCTCGGCGCGCACGTCCTCGGGCAGCGTCAGCCACAGCCGTGGCCAGGCCGAGGTGAGGTCGAGCCGGTAGGCCGCCCAGACGCGGGTGTCCACCGCCGCGATCCGGTCGCCCAGCCAGAACGGATGGGCGGGCGGCGCGAGGCCGATCCGGTTGCGCCAGGCGTTCAGCTCACGGGCCCGCGCCGCGGTCGCTGCCGCCTCGGGGGTGCGCTCCGCCCTGGCCGCCGCGACCAGGGCGTGCTCGAAACGCTGCTGCGCGGTGTCCCAGCGCCGGCGGCGCCGGGCGGCGAGCCGGCGGGGCCGGGTGGCGAGCCACGCCCGTTCCACCACGGCGCCCAGCGCGGTGACCGCCAGCCCGAGGCCCGTGGAGAGGGCGAGCAGCCCCGCGAGGACGAGGACCAGTGTGCCGGTGTTCCGCAGCGCGGGCTGTGCCGCCAGCCGGTCGAGCCGGTCCAGCAGCAGGCCGGTGTCGTACCACTGCCGGTGCCCGAGCGTCACCCCGGCCGCGGTCACGCTCATCAGCAGCACACTGGGGCCGAGCAGCAGGGTGAGCCAGCGTTCCGCCAGCTTGCCGCTCAGGGCCGCCAGGAACCCCGTCACGATCTGAGCCTCGTGACCGTCATCGGCCGCCGGTGCACCAGGCAGTCCACCGGTGCCGCACCCGGCGCCTCGACGCGGGAGCAGGTGCCGCCCGGGCAGGCGAGGACTTCGAGGACGGGACGGCCGTCGCCGGCGCCGGGCAGCCGCTCGTAGCCACGCACCGGGCTGAGGCCCGCCCCGTGCCCGGCCCGCAGCAGCAGATCCTCCAACGCGTCGAATTCGTCGACGAGTTCCGTGGGCGTGGCGCCGCCGCGCACCCGGTCGGCGATGGCCTGCGCATGCGCCCGGATCTCCGGCGAGGTCCGCACCGCGTCGGCGGCGTCGGCCAAACGCTCGCACAGTACGGCGAGTTGGTCAGCGGTCACCGTAGTGAGGATAGCCTCGCGTGATGACCCCGACACCCTTCGACGACGAGATCGAGCGGAACCGGCACCGGGCCGCGGAGGGCTCGGTGAACGCCATGCTCGACCTGGCCATGGGGCTGCGCGACCGTCACCGGCACACGGGAGATCCGGCGGATCTGCTGGAGGGGATCACCCATCTGCGCACCGCCCTCGGACACGTCCTCGACCATCCGGTCGGCCATGTGCTGCGGGTCAATCTCGGCGCCCTGCTGCTGGACCACTTCGAGTACTTCGGTGAGGTGCCGGCGCTGCACGAGGCGATCGCCGCCTGCGACGAGGCCATCCCGCACCTAGGCGAGCAGGACCGGCGCGTGGCGGCCACGATGCGGGCCGAGGCGCTGCTCGTGCTGGCCGAGCACACCCGCGACGTCGCGTACGTCGACGAGGCACTCGCGTCGGCGGCACGACTGCCGCGCGTACCGGAGGTGCTGTTCGTGCTGGGCAGGGCCCAGTACCAGCGGTACGCCCTGACCGAAGACCCCACTGCTCTGGTCGACGCGGCCCGCCTGCTCGACCAGAGCGTCCGGACGTCGACGGCCGGCGACCTCAACCACCTGCTGCGGCTCAACCTCCTCGGTGATGTGCTGCAGACCACCGCCGAACACACCGGTGACGAATCGGTGCGGGAGAGGGCCGTTCGGCATCTGCGGGCCGCGGTGGCGGGCGCCCCGAGCACATCGGGCCTGCTGCTGGACTTCAAGGTCGACCTCGCCGCCGCGCTGCGGGACCGCGGCCGGTACACCGGTGACCTCGCGGCACTGCGGGAAGGCGTGAGCCTCCTGCGCGACGTGCTCGCCGCCACCCCGTCCGGCACCCGCCCGTGGGGCAACCGATGCGAGAACTACCTGATCGCCGTGCACGACCTGATCGAACAGACCGATGACATCGAACTGCTGGACCAAGCCGTGGAGATCGGCCGGTCCGCGCGCGGCCGGGGCAGCAAGGACGCCACGATCCCGCTGCTGCTGGGACTGCTGCACCACGACCGCTTCCTGCACACCCGGCTGCGATCCGACCTGGCAGCGGCGGTCACCGCCTTCACCGAGGTCGTCGAGTCGGCCCCGTACGGCGGTTCGGACCACATGGCGGCGCTGGGCAACCTGGGCCGGGTGTGGCTGTCCGAGTACCGCTTCAGCGGCGATCCGGCGGCGCTGGGCCGGTCCGTGACGGCGCTGGGCAGCGCCGTCCGGGCGAGCGCTCCCGGCACCCCCCAGCGCGGCGCGGCCCAGATCAACCACGGTGACGCGCTGTACGCCCAGTACCAGCTGAGCCTGGACCCCGGCGTGCGCGCCGCGGCGGGACACGCCTTCCGCGAGGCGGCGCGCACCGAGGAGTCGCAGCCGATCGTCCGGATCAGGGCAGCACGCGCATGGGCCCGCACCGAGGCGGAGGCAGGACACTGGAGCCGGGCGCGGGACGCCTACGCGTTCGCGGTCGGCCTGCTGCCCCTCGTGGTGCCGCGGCGTCTTGCCCGCCTCGACCAGCAGCGGCTGCTGGAAGAGCTCAACGGTCTCGCCGCCGACGCGGCCGCCGGCGCCCTCGGCGCGGACGACCCGGAGACGGCGGTACGGCTGCTGGAACTCGGCCGTGGCGTGCTCGGCGGGCAGGTGCTGCAGAGCCGCACCGACCTGTCCCGGCTGCGGGCCGTCGCACCCGAACTCGCCGAACGGCTGCGCGACGCGTTCGCCCGGCTGGCACCCTCCGACCCCCTCACGGGCGCCGCGGCGGACGAGCGGCACGGCCTGGACATCCGGCTGGGGCGGCTGCTCGACGAGGCCCGCGCACTGCCCGGGTTCGGCGACTTCCTCGCCCCGCCCGAACTGGCCGACCTCCTCGCGTCCACACGGAGCGGACCGGTTGTGCTCATCAACGTGAGCGGGCTGCGCAGCGACGCCCTCATCGTCGAACCCTCGGGCGTCACGGTGGTCGAACTGCCGGGCGTGACACCGGACTCCGTGGCGGAACGGGCCGCCGAGTTCGGCGCCGCGCTGCGGGCCGCGACCCGCCCCGGAGCGGGCGAGACCGAGGCCCAGAACACCGTCACGCAGGTGCTCGGCTGGCTGTGGGACGTCATCGCCGAACCGGTGCTGGAACGACTCGGACTCACCGCGGCGCCGTCCGGCACCTGGCCACGGATCTGGTGGTCGCCGGTGGGACAGCTCGCCCTGCTCCCCCTGCACGCGGCCGGCCGCTTCCCGGGCGACGCCACAGTCCTCGACCGGGCGGTCTCCGCCTACACCCCCACCCTGCGCGCCCTTGAACACGCCCGCGCCCGGTACGCCCGCGCACAGCAGGGCATGGTCGTCGTGGCGATCGGCGACGCGCCCGGGGCGAAGGCGCTGCGCAGCGCGGAGCGGGAGGCCGGCGAGATCGCCGCCCTGACCCCGGCCACCCGGCTGACCGGCCCGCAGGCGACGACCGGCGCGGTACGCGCCGCGCTCGCCTCGCACGCGTCGGCGCACTTCGCCTGTCATGCGACGAGCGATCCCGACGACCCGTCAGCCGGGCATCTGCTGCTGCACGACGGCCCGCTGTCCGTGCTCGACGTGTCCGCACTGGACCTCGCCCATGTCCGGCTCGCGGTGCTGTCGGCGTGCGAGACGTACCTCGGCACGCACCGGATCCCGGACGAGGGCCTGCACCTGGTGTCGGCGTTCCAACTCGCCGGTTACCCGCAGGTCGTGGGAACCCTGTGGCAGGTCAACGATCGCGTCGCCCGGCTGGTCGCCGTGGACCTGCACCAGGGGATCGCGCGGGGCGAGGACGTCGCGACGGCCCTGCACCACGCGGTGCGCCGCTGCCGTGAGCGCTACCCGAGGACCCCGACGCTGTGGGCGGCGTACCTGTATTCCGGTCAATGATGTGCGTCTGACGGCCGAACGGTCACATGAATGTCACACCCATGGGCAACCGCCGGTTCTGCGAGCAAGCTGGTGGGGTGGCGTTCTGGGGCAGGAAGAAGACGAAGCGTGACCGGCCGGAGGTCACCGACCATTTCGTCGGTGATTTCGGCAGTGCCGAGATCACGACGACCGAGCGGCCCGGCGACGTGCCGCTGATCGACGTCAAGCTGAAGGTGACGGAGGAGTTCGCCCGCGGCGCGGAGTTCGAGCGCAAACGCGAGGAGCTGGGTCCGAGGCACCCGGAGACACTGCACGCGCTCCACGGGTACGCGGTGGCCCTGGGGCGCAAGCCCGACCGGCGCAACGATGCCGTCGAACTGCTGGACTGGCTGGTCTCCGCCCGCGCGGACGACGAGGAGAACCGGCTGCTGACGCTGAACGACCTCACCCGGCTCCTTCAGGAGGGAGGTCATCCGGCGCTCGCCGAGCAGCGGTTGCGGGAGGCGCTGGCCGGCTGGGAGCGGCTGCGCGGCCAGGACGACGCCCAGACCCTGACGATCGCGACGAACCTCGGGAACGTCCTGCTCAGCCTCGGCCGCCGGGAAGAGGCCGAAGGACTGATGCGGGACACCGTGGCCCGCCGCACCCGCACCCTCGGCGCCACCCACCCGGACACGCTGAGCAGCAGGAACACCCTGGCGGGTACGTTACGCGACTCGCCCGAGCGGCTTGCCGAGGCGGAGCGCATGTACCGGGCGATGCTCGCTGACGTCAACGGCGGCAGCGATCTGGCCCTGACCGTACGGCACAACCTCGCCGCCGTGCTCATCCACCAGGGCAGGCACGACGAGGCGCTGGAGATGTACCGGGAACTGGTCGACGTCCGGTCGCGGTTGAAGGGCGACCGGCACCCGGACACCCTGGTCGCCCGGCACAACTACGCGGTCGTCCTGAACCGGCTCGGCCGCGCCGGCGAAGCGGAGACCCTGATCGCCGAGGTGCTGGACGGCTACCGGCGGGCCTACGGCCACCGGCACGCCAGGACCCTCGGGGTCCAGGTCGACCTGGCGGCGATGAAGGCCAACCAGGGCCGCGCAGCGGAGGCGGTGCCGCTGCTGCGCGACGCGATCGACGGCTACCGGAGCACACACGGCGCCGACCACCCGAGGGTCCGTGAACTCACCGGCATCCTCGCGCAGCTCGGCGGATGATCACCGCCCCGACGGCGGCCTGGCGGCTGGGGGCGCCGGCGACTTCGTACCGGCGCCGCCGCCGCGACGCCCAGGCCGGGGCACCGCCGCGGGCGGCGGACATGACGGTCCCGGTCCGGCCACACGGTTGCGGCACCGTGGGGGCGATATACGGCATGGAAGGGGCCGGAAGATTGCCGAGGGCGGGCAATGCCCGGGACCGTGCAGCCATGTGAACATGCGTTCACCGGCGTGGTCGCCGCGTGGAAAAGGGGGCGGGAGCGGATGGCCTGGTTTCTCGGTCTCGGCATCGCGGGAGTCGTACTGCTCGCGCTGTCCCTTCTTTTCGACGGCATCCTCGAAGGGCTCTTCGGCGGCGCCGACGCCCTCGACGGTCTCCTCGACGGCTGGCTGTCGCTCCCGGTGATCGCCGGCTTCGTGGCGATGTTCGGCTTCTCGGGGGCGATCGTCATGGGCGCCACCGGGCTGGGCGCGGCCGTCGCCACCGCGGTCGGCGTGCCCGCCGGAGTGGGCACGGGCTGGCTCGCCTACCGCCTCGGCCGCGTCCTGCTCGACGACCGGTCCGGCGCCGCGCCGCGCGAGGACGACCTGATCGGCGCCGCGGGCTCCGTGGTGACGGCCATTCCGGCGGACGGCTACGGCGAGGTGCTGATCCACCGGGCCGGCCAGCCGGTGAAGCTCGCGGCGAAGAGTCCGGCGCCGGTGCCGCGGGGCACCGAGGTCTGGGTCGCCGAGGCGCTGTCCCGGACGGCGGTGTCCGTGCTCCCGGTGGAACGCTGACCGGCCCCACCGCCGCCCGCGCCCATCCGCTCGACCGAACCACCCGTAACGACCTGCCGTCCCCTGGGAGGGCTGAGGGGAATCCATCATGAGTCCAGTCGTCATCGCCGTCATAGGAGTCGTCGTACTCCTCGTCCTGCTCGGCCTGGTGGTCGTCACCCGCTACAAGGTGGCCGGCCCGAGCGAGGCGTTCATCGTCACCGGGCGGCGCGGCAAGAAGGCCACCGACCCGGAGACCGGCCGGGTCTTCACCGACAACAGCGGCCAGAAGGTCGTCGTCGGCGGTGGTGTGTTCGTCGTGCCGTTCGTGCAGCAGAAGTTCAGCCTCGACCTGTCCTCGCGGCACATCCCGGTCGCGGTGCGCGGCGCGGTCACGCTGCGCGGCGTCAAGGCCAACCTGGACGGTGTCGCCATTGTGAAGGTGGGCGGCACCGAGGACTCGATCCGCGCCGCCGCCCAGCGTTTCCTCATGCAGCAGGACGGCATCGTCGGGTTCACCCAGGAGGTGCTGTCCGGCGCGCTGCGCGCCATCGTCGGCCGGATGTCCGTCGAGGACGTGATCCGGGACCGGGCCGCGTTCGCCGGACAGGTCGCCGAGGAGGCGGAGGCCAGCCTGTCCGGTCAGGGGCTGGTGCTGGACGCCTTCCAGATCCAGGACATCACCACCGAGGGCTCCTATCTGGAGGACCTCGGCCGGCCCGAGGCCGCCCGCGCCCGGCAGGAGGCCGACATCGCCGAGGCGGAGGCCCGGCGGGCCGCCGAACAGGCCCGGCTGAAGGCGGAGGAGGAGATCGCCGTCGCCCAGCGGACGTTCGCGCTGCGGCAGGCGGAGATCAAGGCCGAGACGGACGAGGCCGCCGCCCGCGCGGCCGCCGCCGGACCGCTCGCCGAGGCCGCCCGCCGGCAGGAGATCCTCACCCAGCAGGAGAAGGTCGCCGAGCGGCAGGCCGCGCTCACCGACCGCCAGCTCGACACCGAGGTCCGCAAGCCGGCCGACGCCCAGCGGTACGCCGCCGAGCAGGACGCCGAGGCCAAGCGTGTGGCCCGGGTGAAGCAGGCCGAGGCGGAGCGGCTGGCCGGGATCGCCGCCGCCCAGGCGGAGGCCGAGCGGGCACGGCTGACCGGTGAGGGCGAGAAGCAGCGCCGCAGCGCGCTGGCGGAGGCCGTCCGGCTGGAGGGCGCGGCGCAGGCGGCGGCCATCGGCGCGACCGGCGAGGCCGAGGCCGAGGCGATGCGGAAGAAGGCCGACGCGTTCGCCCAGTACGGTGACGCGGCCGTGCTGCAGATGCTCGTCGAGGTGCTTCCGCACGTCGTCGCCAAGGCCGCCGAACCGCTGGGCGCCATCGACAAGATGACGGTCATCTCCACGGACGGGGCGAGCCGGTTGACCCGTACCGTCGCCGACAACGTGGCCCAGGGCGTCGAACTGCTCGGCTCCACCACCGGAGTGGACCTCGCCGAACTGCTGAAGGGCATCACCGGACGGGTCGCGGGCGAGGCCCGCCCCACGGCCGCCGCACGCTCCGACGCCAACGGCAAGATCGAGATCGCCGACTGACCCGGCTCCACCGAGCCGATCGAGCAGCCCGGGTGGCCCCGCCACCCGGGCTGCGCCGCGTCCGGCCCCAAAGACGCACGTGTGCCCCTGGCATCGGGGGCACCGCACAGGCCGCCGACGCCGCCGAGACCCTGGACCGGATGGACCGGATGGACCGGATGGACCGGATGGACCGGATGGACCGGATGGACCGGATGGACCGGGCGGACCGGGCGGACCGGGCGGCGCAGGACGTCGCGACTCCGCCGCGTGCACCGCGGCCCGGCCACCAGGGGCTCCGGCTCGACCACGCACGGAACCCGCAGATTCAGCCCTGCACCCTCGCGGTCCGGAACGTCGTCGACGTCCTGACAGGAGGCTGATCGCCCCGTGTGGCGGACGAGCGTCCGGGTGGGTGGGAAGTGTGCCGCTTTCGGTCCGCCGGGGCGGCGGCCCTAGGATGGGCGCGATGATCGCAAACGAGCGGCACCCGTTCCCGCCCCCGCGGCGGTGGCGGGTGCTGCTCGTGCTCGGGGTGCTGGCCGGCCTGCTCGGCATGCACGCGCTGGCCCCCGGCGGCGCCGCCGCGAGCCCCCACCATGCCCCCGCCCCGAGGGTGACGGCCGTGGTCGCCGCCGACCCGGACTGCCCGGACGACGGGCACTGCGGCGGACACCACGCGCGGCACGCCGACCCGACCTGTGCGTCGGCCGCCGTGAGCTGGGGACCGGGCCTGCCCGCGCTCGTCCCGCACCCCGTCACCGCCGCCGCGCCCGCCGACCGGGCCGGCTCGTGCCCGGCCGCGGCCCCCGACGGAGCCCGCGCGCCGCCGTCCCTGGCGGAACTCCAACTCCTGCGGATCTAGAGGCCGCCCCCACCGCTCCGGGACCGTCCGGCCGATGCGGTGTTCGGCATGCCCACGATCCGTTCGTACAGCAGGAGTTCACGCATGACCATCCGCAGCACGACCCCCCGTACCCCGGTGCGCCGCGCGGCCCTCGTCCTGGCCGCGGCGGGTGCCGCCCTCGTCCTCGCCGCCTGCGGCAGCGACGGCGGCGGCGACAGCGGCCACTCGGGCAACGGCGCCACGCCGTCCGCGAGCGCGGACGCCACCGCCGCATCCCACAACGCCCAGGACGTCGCCTTCGCGCAGGGAATGATCCCGCACCACGAGCAGGCCCTCGACATGGCCCGGCTCGCCGCCGACCGTGCCTCCTCCGCCCGGGTCAAGGACCTCGCCACCCGCATCGAGAAGGCGCAGGACCCGGAGATCACCACGATGACCGGCTGGCTCCGGGCCTGGGGCGAGCAGGTGCCCGCGCCGGGCATGGACCACACCGGTCACTCCGGTATGGCCGGGATGATGGACGACAAGGACATGACCGCGCTGAAGAAGGCCACCGGACAGGACTTCGACACGAAGTTCCTGAACATGATGGTCGAACACCACAAGGGCGCCGTCGAGATGGCCACGACCGAGAAGTCCAAGGGCGCCTACGGTCCGGCGAAGGGCCTGGCCGACGCCGTCGTGACCGCGCAGAACGCCGAGATCGAGGAGATGCGGCAGCTGCTCGGCCAGGGCTGACAGCCGGCCGTGCCCTCCCGGCCCCGCACGGCCGGGAGGGCACGGGCACGCCTCAGACCAGCACCTTCTCCAACGCCCCGAGCGCGGACCGCAGCTCGTCGGCGGTGATCGTCAGCGGCGGCGCCAGCCGGATCGTGGACCCGTGGGTGTCCTTGACCAGGACCCCCTCCCGCATCAGCCGCTCACCGACCTCGCGGCCGGTGCCGATCGCCGGGTCGATGTCCACCCCCGCCCACAGCCCGCGCGAGCGGAAACCGACCACGCCGCGGCCCACCAGCGCGGTCAGCCCGTCCCGCAGGACCGCGCCCAGATCGGCCGCCCGGCGCTGGAACTCGCCGGTCTCCAGCAGCTCGACCACCGCCGTGCCGACCGCCGCCGCCAGCGGATTCCCGCCGAACGTCGAACCGTGCTCACCGGGCCGCAGCACCCCCAGCACCTCCCGGCCGGCCACCACCGCGGAGGCCGGCACGATGCCGCCGCCGAGCGCCTTGCCGAGCAGCACCACGTCGGGCACGACGGACTCGTGTTCCACGGCGAGGGTGCGGCCCGTGCGGCCGAGCCCCGACTGGATCTCGTCCGCGACGAACAGACAGCCCGCGCTCCGGGTCAGCTCGCGCACCCCGGTGAGATAGCCGTCGTCCGGGATGACGACCCCGGCCTCGCCCTGGATCGGCTCGATCAGCACCGCGGCCGTCGTCTCGTCGACCGCCGCCTCCAGCGCGGCCAGGTCGTTGTACGGGACGATCCGGAAGCCCGGGGTGAACGGGCCGAAGCCGCTCCGCGCCGACTCGTCCGTCGAGAAGCCGACGATCGTGGTGGTACGGCCGTGGAAGTTCTCCGCCGCGACCACGATCGTGGCCCGGTCGGCGGGCACACCCTTGACCTCGTACGCCCATTTGCGGGCGACCTTGATGCCGCTCTCCACCGCCTCGGCGCCGGTGTTCATCGGCAGCACCATGTCCTGCCCGGTCAGGCCGGCCAGCCGCGCCGCGAACCCGGCCAGCCGGTCGTGGTGGAAGGCGCGCGAGGTGAGGGTCAGCCGGTCGAGCTGGCGGTGGGCGGCCTCGATCAGCGCCGGGTGGCGGTGGCCGAAGTTGAGGGCCGAGTAGCCGGCCAGCATGTCGAGGTAGCGGCGGCCCTCGACGTCCTCCACCCAGACGCCCTCGGCACGGGCGACGACCACGGGCAGCGGATGATAGTTGTGCGCGAGGACCGGCTCCTCCGCGCGGATGAGGTCGGCGGACGTACGCGTGCGTGCGGGTGCTGTCATGAACGGATCTCCTGGGTGCAGCACTTGATGCCACCGCCGGCCTTGTGGAACTCCGACAGGTCGACGGGGACGGGGACATAGCCGTGGTCGGCGAGCCGCGCGGCAAGGGCCTCGGCCCGCGGCGCGATGAAGACGTGGCGCCCGTCGGAGACGGAGTTCAGCCCGAACGCCATCGCGTCGTCGCGGGTGGCGAGCACCGCGTCGGGGTACAGCCGCGCGAGCACCTCGCGGCTGCCCGGGGAGAAGGCCCCGGGGAAATAGGCGATGTTGTGGTCGTCCAGGACGAACAGCGCCGTGTCCAGGTGGTAGAAGTACGGGTCCACCAGGGTCAGGCCGATCACCGGCACGCCGAAGAACTCCTGCGCCTCGCGGTGGGCGTCCCGGGTCGTGCGGAAGCCGGTGCCGGCGAGCAGAAACCGGCCCGTCGGGACCAGGTCGCCCTCGCCCTCGCACACCGACTGGGGGCGGTACACCTCGTAGCCCGCCGTCTTGAACCACAGGTCGTAGTGGGTCGACTCGGGGCGGCGCTGAGGCGCGTGGAAGAGGGAGCCGAAGACACGGCCGCCGACGACGACCGCCGAGTTCGCGGCGAAGACCATGTCCGGCAGGCCGGGCACGCAGGGCACGGTCTCGACGGTGTGCCCATGGGCCAGGTAGGCGCGGATCAGCGACTGCCACTGCTCCTGCGCCAGATCGACGTCGACGCTGGTGTCGGGATGCATCCAGGGGTTGATCGCGTACTGCACGGCGAAGTGCCGGGGTGCGCAGACGAGGAAGCGCCGGGGGCGCGGCACACGGCTGTCGGGCACAGAGGTGTTCCTCCGCTTTCCTGCGGTGTCGACTGAGGGTGGCACCAAGGTAGGAAACGGGGGAGATGGCGGACAAGAAATGAGAGCTGCGCGGGTGCGCAGGAATGCTGCGTTGTGGGCGGAGAATACGCAGCACCGCTGCGTTGCGCCGGGTTTATTCGGGCGCTGCCTGGGTCGCGGCGGCCTCCGGGCTCTCCGGCAGCAGATGGGACAGCACCATCACACTGATCGTCTTCCGGATGAACGGCTCGACCCGGATCCGCTCCAGCACCTCCTCGAAGTGCCCGACGTCCCGGGCCCGCACGTGCAGCAGCGCGTCCGCGCCGCCCGTCACCGTCATCGCGGCCGTGATCTCCGGATGGTTGCGCACCACCTCGGCCAGCCGCCGCGGCGGTGCCGCACCCTCGCAGTACACCTCGACATACGCCTCCGTGCGCCAGCCCAGCGCCGACGGCTTCACGGTGGCCGTGAACCCGGTGATCACACCCGTCTCGCGCAGCCGGTCCACGCGCCGCTTGACCGCGGTGGCCGACAGCCCGATCGCCGAGCCGATCTCCGCGAAGCTGCTCCTGGCGTTCGCCACGAGCGCGGTGACGATCTTCCGGTCCAGTTCGTCGAACGGGGCGGTCCTGCTGTTCATGCGGGCACTGTATCCAGCGGGAACGTCCACGCCCGGCACATGTCCACCCGTACGGATTCCACCTACACTCCACCTTCATGCTGCGCGCCCTCGCCGTCGACGACGAACGCCCCTCGCTGGAGGAACTTCTCTACCTCCTGCACGCCGATCCACGCATCGGCAGCGTCGAGGGAGCCGGTGACGCCACCGAGGCGCTGCGCCGCATCACCCGAGCACTGGAGTCCGGCCCTGACGGGCCCGACGCCATCGACGTCGTCTTCCTCGACGTGCAGATGCCCGGCCTCGACGGCCTGGAGCTGGCCCGGCTGCTCACCGGCTTCGCGCATCCGCCGCTCGTCGTGTTCGTCACCGCGCACGAGGACTTCGCGGTGCGCGCCTTCGACCTGAAGGCCGTCGACTACCTCCTCAAACCGGTCCGCAAGGAACGGCTCGCGGAGGCCGCGCGCCGGGTCGCCGAGGTGCGCGGCGCCCCCCGCATCCCCGTGCACGAACCCGACCCGGACCAGTTGCCCGTCGAACTCGGCGGGGTGACCCGCTTCGTCGCCGTCGACGACATCACCCATGTCGAGGCCCAGGGCGACTACGCCCGGCTGCACACCGACCGTGGCAGCCACCTCGTCCGCATTCCGCTGTCCACCCTGGAGGACCGCTGGCGCTCCCGGGGCTTCGTCCGCATCCACCGCCGCCACCTCGTCGCGCTCCGCCACATCGGCGAACTCCGGCTGGACGCGGGCACCGTGAGCGTCCTGGTCGGCGGCGAGGAACTTCAGGTCAGCCGGCGCCACGCCCGTGAGCTGCGGGACCTGCTGATGCGCCGCACCACCGGATAGAGGAGGCCGCGATGGAGCCCACCGAACGCCGGGTCGTGGTCACCGGACCGCCCCGCCGCGCCCGCCGTACCCCCGGCCACCACCGGCCGCGCACCGAGATCGATGAGCAGACCACCCTCGGCCACACCTATGTCCGCTCCCTGATGCGCACCCAACTGCGGGCCGCGCTGGCCGTGTTCGCGGTCCTGGTACTGCTGGTCGGCCCGCTGCCCCTGGTGTTCGCGGCGGCCCCGCAGGCCCGCCGCCTCGAATGGCTGGTGCTCGGCTTCGGCCTGTACGCGCCGCTCGTCCTGCTCGCCCGCTGGTACGTGCGCCGCGCCGAACGCAACGAGCGCGACCTGGTGCGTCTGGTCGAGGACCGCTGAGACGGGGGATCGCAGACCACCGTGAACACCAGCTACGCCGTCACCGCCGTCGCCCTCGTCGTCGTCGTCACCGTCCTCGTCGGCGCCTTCGGCCTCAGGGTCTCGCGCACCACCTCCGACTTCTACGTCGCCTCGCGCACCGTCGGACCCCGCCTCAACGCCGCCGCCATCAGCGGCGAATACCTGTCCGCCGCCTCCTTCCTCGGCATCGCGGGTCTTGTCCTGGTGCAGGGCCCGGACATGCTCTGGTACCCGGTGGGCTACACGGCGGGCTATCTGGTGCTGCTCCTGTTCGTCGCCGCACCGCTGCGCCGCTCCGGCGCCTACACGCTGCCGGACTTCGCCGAGGCCCGGCTCGCCTCACAGGGCGTGCGACGGCTCGCCGGGGCGTTCGTCGTCGGCGTCGGCTGGCTGTATCTGCTGCCCCAGCTCCAGGGCGCCGGGCTCACCCTGGCGGTGCTCACCGACGCACCCGACCCGCTCGGCGGGATCATCGTGGCCGTGGTCGTGGTGGCGACGGTCGCGGCCGGCGGCATGCGCAGCATCACCTTCGTGCAGGCCTTCCAGTACTGGATCAAGCTCACCGCCCTGCTCGTACCCGCCCTGTTCCTGGTGCTCGCCTGGCAGGGCGACGGCGCTCCCCGGCACGCCTTCGACGAGCCGGCCACCTTCCGGGAGCAGCGTTCGCTGCGCGTCAAGGACACCCTCGACCTGCGGCTCGACCGGCCGCTGACGGTCACCGTGAGCGGCACGGTCGACGGCCGCCGGCACCACACCGACCGGGTCGCCCTGCCCGTCGGCACCCACCGCTTCGAACGCGGCACCCGACTGGCCTTCGCGCCCGGCGACCCGGTGCCGGCCGCCGTACAGGGCGCGGGCGGCGGCATGTCCGCCTCGCTCGCCACGGGGCGCGAGGAACGCCCGCTGTACGCCACGTACGGGCTCATCCTCGCCACCTTCCTCGGCACCATGGGCCTGCCGCACGTCGTCGTCCGCTTCTACACCAGCCCGCACGGCGTCGCCGCCCGCCGCACCACCGTCGCCGTCCTCGCCCTGATCGGCGGCTTCTATCTGCTGCCGCCCGTGTACGGGGCGCTCGGCCGGCTGTACGCCCCCGAACTCACCATCACCGGCGACGCGGACGCCGCGGTCCTGCTGCTGCCCGGCCGGATGATCGGCGGCCTCGGCGGCGACCTGCTCGGCTCGCTGGTGGCGGGCGGCGCCTTCGCCGCGTTCCTGTCCACCGCGTCCGGACTGACCATGGCCGTGGCGGGCGTGCTCACCCAGGACGTGCTGCCGTCCCGCGGAGTGCGGCACTTCCGGCTCGGCACGGTGCTCGCCATGGCGGTGCCGCTGGCGGCGAGCGTGCTGGTCGGCGGGCTGCCGGTCGCCGACGCGGTGGGGCTCGCCTTCGCCGTCTCGGCGTCGTCCTTCTGCCCGCTGCTCGTCCTCGGCATCTGGTGGCGGCGGCTGACCCCGCCCGGGGCCGCCGCGGGCATGCTGGTGGGCGGCGGTTCCGCGTTCGTCGCGGTGGCCGCGACCATGGCAGGACTGCCCGGCACCGGTTCCCTGCACGCGCTGCTCGCCTGGCCCGCGCTGTGGTCGGTGCCGCTCGGCTTCCTCACCATGGTGATGGTGTCGCTGGCCACCGCGACCCGGGTGCCGCCGGGTACGGCGGCCATCCTGGCGCGGTTCCATCTGCCGGAGGAACTGCACGCTCCGCTGGAGGGGGCATGATGCGCCGTCGGACGTCCGCGGCGGCGTCTTCGCCGGTCACGCGGTTCCCCGCGCCCCTTCGGGGCGCTACCCGGTCGCGCGCGGAGGCCGGGCGATGACCGGTTTCCTCGCGGGCCTGTGTGTCGCCGTCCTCCCGCTGCTCGCCGCCGGCTTCTGGCTCGGGCGGCGCACCGCGCGCCCGCAGAGCCTCGGCGACCTCGGCACGCCCGTCGAGCACGCCACCTTCCAGACCCTGCACACCGCCTCGCTCGCGGCGCCCCCACTGCGCGCGGGCCTCACCGAGGAGACCGCGCGCAGGTCGGCCCGCAGGCTGCGCACGCTGCTCGGCACCGACGCCCTGTGCCTGACCGACCAGAAGGAGGTCCTGGTCTGGGACGGCGTGGGCGGCCACCACCGCGGGGAGGTCATGGAGCGGCTGGCCGGGCCGCTGGAGACCGGCCGCGGCGAGGCGTTCCCGCTGTCCTGCGCGACCCCGGACTGCCCGGTCCGCTGGGCCGTGGTGGCGCCGCTCACCGTCGACGACCGGGTGCACGGGGCGCTGGTCGCCTGCGCGCCGCGGGAGTCGGCCGTGCTGGTCCGGGCGGCGGGCGAGGTGGCCCGCTGGGTGAGCGTCCAACTGGAGCTGGCCGACCTCGACCGGTCCCGCACCCGGCTCATCGAGGCCGAGATCAGGGCCCTGCGGGCCCAGATATCCCCGCATTTCATCTTCAACTCGCTCGCGGTGATCGCCTCGTTCGTCCGCACCGATCCCGAGCGCGCCCGGGAACTGCTGCTGGAATTCGCCGACTTCACCCGCTACTCGTTCCGCAGGCGCGGCGACTTCACCACCCTCGCCGACGAACTGCACGCCATCGACCAGTATCTGGCGCTCGTACGGGCCCGGTTCGGCGACCGGCTCGCCGTCACCCTGCAGATAGCGCCCGAGGTGCTGCCGGTCGCGCTGCCGTTCCTGTGTCTGCAACCCCTCGTCGAGAACGCCGTGAAGCACGGCCTGGAGGGCAAGTCCGACGCCTGTCACATCCAGATCACCGCCCAGGACGCCGGCGCCGAGGCGCTGGTCGTCATCGAGGACGACGGCGTGGGCATGGACCCCGAGGAACTGCGCCGGATCCTCGCCGGCGAGATCGGCCCCTCCGGCGGCATCGGCCTGTCCAACGTCGACGACCGGCTCCGCCAGGTCTACGGCGACGACCACGGCCTTGTCATCGAGACCGCGGTGGGAGCCGGCATGAAGATCACGGCCAGGGTGCCGAAGTACCGGCCGGGGGTGCACTCGGCGGCCCGGCGCACCAGCGAGTGAACCCGACCCGGGGCGAGCCGCCGCTCAGCCGCTCTGGGTCACGATCATGGCCAGGGTGAGCAGCCCCAGCACGACCCAGCCGAACCACAGCCAGCCGTTGCTGCCGAGCGCCACCGAGTAGGCCGTCACCACGACGAGTCCGCCGACGGTGAGCACCCCCATCGCCTTCGTGGAAGCATGCGTAGAACCGGGCATCGCGACACCCTCCTCCTGGTCCGTTCCCTCCATGGTGCCCCGTACCCCGTGGGAACGAATCCGCCCGGTACGGCCGGGCCGGAAGGAGACCTCGGCGGGCGCCCGCCGGTCCGGGGTCAGTCCTGGCGGGCGTTGAGCGAGGCCAGATAGGCGTTGTAGGCCTCCAGCTCCTTGTCGCCGTCCCGGTCGGCGGCCCGGTCCGTGCGCCTGGCCTGCCGCTGCTCGGAGCCGTACCACTGGAACAGCAGGGCGATCAGTACCAGCACCGACGGGATCTCGCTGAACGCCCAGGCGATGCCGCCCGCGGCGCTCTGGTCGGAGAGCGCGTCGATACCGAGCGAGGCCGCGGGGTTGCGGAACGTGTCGACCATCGGCGTGGACGCCATCATCAGCGCGATGCCGAAGAACGCGTGGAACGGCATACCGGCGAACAGTTCCAGCATCCGCATCAGATGTCCGGGCCGGTGCGGGCCCGGGTCGATGCCGATGATCGGCCAGAAGAACACCACACCCACGGCGAGGAAGTGCACCATCATCGCGATGTGCCCGGTCTTCGAGCCCATCAGGAAGTCGAACAGCGGGGTGAAGTACAACGCGTACAGGCTCGCGATGAACATCGGGATGGTGAACGCGGGGTGGGTGACGATCCGCATGTAGCGGCTGTGCAGCAGCGCCAGCAGCAGCTCGCGCGGACCCTTGTGGCCCCGGGCCGCGACCGGCAGGGCGCGCAGCGCCAGGGTGACCGGGGCGCCCAGCAGGATGAGGATCGGCGACAGCATGCTGATCACCATGTGCTGCACCATGTGCACGCTGAACATGACCATGCCGTAGTCGTTCAACTTCGTGCACATCATCAGCACGATGGTGAGCACACCCAGCACATACGAGACGGTCCGTGCGATCGGCCATGCGTCACCGCGCCGCCGTAGCCGCACGACACCCCACGCGTACAGGCCGAGCCCCAGCAGACAGGCGACGAGAAAGAACGGATCCGCCGACCACCCGAGCCCTCGTCCGAGGGTGAACGGCGGCAGATCCATGGTCATGCCATGCCCGCTGTGATCCATTCCGCAGGCTCCTGTTTCGTGGGGTTTGTACGCTGTCCGTCCCGAGACAGCCTAGAACCGCCCCACCCCCCACCCACGCCCGGGGTCAGCCCACCCCCCACCAGAAGCCCGAACAACAGCGCGCTCAGCGACACTGAGCCTGCACCCGGCCACAAAGAACACCCCCCACGGCGGTCCCCCGAGGGGCGCGGGGAACTGCGCGCTCAGCGACACTGAGCCCGCACCCGGCCACAAAGAACACCCCCAACGGCGGCCT
This sequence comes from Streptomyces sp. NPDC004629, assembly GCF_042873595.1. NCBI lineage: Bacteria > Bacillati > Actinomycetota > Actinomycetes > Kitasatosporales > Streptomycetaceae > Streptomyces > Streptomyces sp. NPDC004629. The sequence goes on from NZ_JBIALO010000016.1 coordinate 114,950, forward strand.
CCCGAGGGGGGCGCGGGGAACTGCGCACTCAACCCCACTCACCCCGCACCTGACAACGAACCCCCACCCCCACGGCGCCCCCCGCTAAAGCACACACTCCGCTTCGTCGTACCGCTCCACCGGCACCGTCTTCAGCGTCTCCACGGCCTCAGCCAACGGCACGGTCACGATGTCCGTACCCCGCAGCGCCGTCATCCTCCCGAACTCCCCACGGTGCACGGCCTCCACCGCATGCCACCCGAACCGCGTCGCCAGCACCCGGTCGTACGCCGTGGGCGTCCCACCGCGCTGCACATGCCCGAGGATCACCGGCCGGGCCTCCTTGCCCAGCCGCTCCTCCAGTTCGAGGGACAGCTGCCGGGCGATCCCGGCGAACCGCTCGTGCCCGTACACGTCCCGGCCGCCCTCGTCGAAGTCCATGGTGCCGGCCCTCGGCTTGGCCCCCTCCGCGGCGACCACGATCGCGAACCGCTTGCCCGCCTCGAAGCGCTCCCCGACCCGGCGCGCCAACTCCTCGATGTCGAAAGGGCGTTCCGGTACGACGATGGCGTGCGCGCCGGCCGCCATGCCGGAGTGCAGCGCGATCCAGCCGGTGTGCCGCCCCATGACCTCCACGACGAGCACGCGCTGATGCGACTCCGCCGTGGTCTTGAGCCGGTCGAGGGCCTCGGTCGCGACACCCACGGCCGTGTCGAAGCCGAAGGTGACGTCCGTGACGGCGATGTCGTTGTCGATCGTCTTCGGCACGCCCACGATGGGCAGGCCGCTGTCCGAGAGCAGCCGGGCCGCCTTCAGCGTGCCCTCGCCGCCGATCGGGATGATCGCGTCGAGGCCCAGCTCCGCGACATGGCCGCGGGCCCGCTCCACCCCGTCCCGCAGATGGGACGGCTGGACCCGGGAGGAGCCGAGGATGGTGCCGCCGCGGGCGAGGATGCCGCCGACGGCGTCGAGGTCGAGCTTGAGCCAGTCGCACTCCAGCAGGCCCTTCCAGCCGTCCCGGAAACCGATGGCCTCGTCGCCGTGGTCGGCGACGGCGCGGTGCACGACGGACCGGATGACGGCGTTCAGGCCGGGGCAGTCGCCGCCGGAGGTGAGCACACCAATGCGCATAGCCCGAAATACCTTCTCGACGTGGGCCGGGGGCCGGACCACGCTGTCCGGCTCGATCCCGGCCACCCTACCGGCGCGAGGGGGTCGCTCCCCAGCGCCCGTCCGCCTGCTGGACGCGCCCGCACATGTGAGCGGACGGGCTGTCAACAGCGCCCCGAAGGGGCGCGGGGAACTGCGCGACCAGCCACAACGCCCCCGCAGCCGCACAACGACGTCCCCTCGGCGGGGCGGAACGTTCAAGCCAGCGCAGCGCTCACGCGGGTTGCTGCGCCGAGCCGATCCGCTCGTTGCGCAGCGCCTCGTACCAGCGGTCGTCCACCGGCGGCAGCGCGTTCACGTCGAGCGCCAGCTTCAGCAGCAGATCGGCGATCTGCGGGTTGCGGGCGAGTACCGGCCCGTGCATGTACGTGCCGAAGACGGTGTCGTTGTACGCGCCCTCCGTGCCGTCCCCGGTGCCGTTGCCGCGGCCGAGCCGGACCTGGGCGAGAGGGCGGGCCGAGGGGCCGAGGTGGGTGACGCCCTGGTGGTTCTCGAAACCGGTCAGCTGGGGCAGGCCCAGGCGCGGGTCGACGTCCCCGAGGACGTCGCCGACGCACCGCTCGCCCTCGCCGCGCACCGAGACCACGTCGAGCAGGCCGAGGCCGGGCTCGCGCTGGCCGAGGTCGTTGATGAACTCGTGGCCGAGGATCTGGTAGCCCGCGCACACCGAGAAGACGATCGCGCCGTTCTCCACCGCCTTGTGCAGACCCCCGTCGCGGCGCAGCCGCTCCGCCGCGAGCCGCTGCGGCCGGTCCTCGCCGCCGCCGATCAGATAGATGTCGCCGGAGGTCGGGATCGGCTGGTCGCTGCGCACGTCGAGCCGGGCCACGTCGAGTCCGCGCTGCCGGGCCCGGCGCTCCACGACGAGCGCGTTGCCCTGGTCGCCGTAGGTGCTCAGCAGGTCCGGGTAGATCCACACCAGACGCAGGCTGTTGTCGCTCATGAGGTGATCGTCCTTTGTGTCGAGTGTGCCGTCAGTTTCCGACCCGGCGGCGCAGGTCCTGGAACGCGGTGTAGTTCGCGATGACCTCGATGCGGCCCGGCGGGGACTGCTGGACCGCCTGGTCGAGGCTGTCGCAGACCTGGAAGTGCTGGTTCGCCACCTCCAGACGCACCGCGAGGTCCAGCTTCCGGTCGCCGATGACGACGATCGGGTGACCGGTCAGACGGGTGTAGTCGACGTCCCACAGCCAGGAGGTGTCGGTGCCGTCGGCGCCGCGCGCGTTCACGGAGAGGATCACCGGGGTGGGCGGCGGGTCGATCAGGGAGAAGGTCTCCAGCCAGCCCGCCGGGTTCTTCGCCAGCAGCAGACGCAGATCGCGGCCCAGGAACTGGACGACGTCATAGCGCCCGGCGACGGCCTGCACCTGGTACATGCGCTCCAGGGCGACCTGCGGCGGCACGCCGAAGACGGCGGCGACCGCCGCGGAGCTGGCGGCGTTGGCCTTGTTGGCACGGCCCGGCAGCTGGAGGTGAATCGGCCAGGCGGAACCGTGCGGGTCGAGGACGTGGTCCCCGGACAGCGCCCAACTCGGCGTCGGGCGGCGGAAACCGCACTCGCCGCAGTACCAGTCGTCGCCGGGGCGCTGCATCACACCGCCGCACGACGGGCAGGACCAGGCGTCGTCCTTCCACATCTGGCCGGCCGCGACCCAGATCACATTGGGCGAGGAGGAGGCGGCCCACACCACCAGCGGGTCGTCGCAGTTGGCGACGACGACGGCCTTGGAACCGGAAAGGCCCTCGCGCCAGTTCTCGGCGAGCATCCGGGTCTCGGCGGCCCGGTCGAGCTGGTCGCGGGAGAGGTTCAGCAGCGCGATGCACTTCGGGTCGGTGTCCCGGGCCACGCCCGCCAGGTACTTCTCGTCGACCTCGATCACGCCGTAGCGCGCGTCCGAACCGCCCGCGAGGGCCGAGGTGATGCCGGCCGGCATGTTGGCGCCGAGCGCGTTGGAGACGACCGGGCCCGCGGCGCGCAGCGCCTCGGCGATCAGCCGGGTGGTGGTGGTCTTGCCGTTGGTCGCCGACACCAGGACGACGTCCAGGTTCTGGGCGAGCCGGGCGAGGAGGTCGGGGTCGAGTTTCAGCGCGACCCGGCCACCGATCACCGATCCGCTGCCGCGCCCGGCGGCGCGGGACGCCGCCGCGACCGCCTTGCCCGCGGTCACGGCCAGCTTGGCCCGCGGCGTGAGCGGGTCCGAGTTGCCTGCCATCAGTTCTCGATCCTCCTTGCGTACGCGCCGCGCCTGAGCCATCCGGCAACGTGGTGTGGACGTCAGCCTATCGAGATCCGTTCGCACACCCGAATCCCGGCCCACGCCTGCGCGGCGGGGTGTGGGCCCAGGGAACCGTACCCTTGCGGCCATGCGAAACGGTTCGATCCGGGGAGCCCGCGGGCGGGTCCGGCCCCTCACCCTGCACGGCGACCCGGTGCTGCACGCCCGTTGCGCGGAGGTGACCGACTTCGGGGCGGGGCTTGCGGAGTTGGTGGAGGACCTGTTCGCGACGATGTACGCGGCGCGCGGGGTGGGGCTCGCGGCGAACCAGGTCGGCGTGTCCTTGCGGGTGTTCGTCTACGACTGTCCCGACGACGAGGACGTGCGTCACCTGGGGCATGTCGTCAACCCGCGGTTGGTGACGGCGGACGGGGTGGTGGTGCGGGGCCCCGAGGGCTGTCTGTCGCTGCCGGGCCTCGAAGCGGCGACGGAGCGGTACGACCACGCGGTCGTCGAGGGTTTCTCGGTGACCGGCGAGCCGGTCACCGTGCACGGCACGGGGTTCTTCGCCCGGTGCCTGCAGCACGAGTGGGACCACCTGGAGGGCGGGGTGTACGCGGACCGGGTCAAGGGCTGGCGCCGCACGCGTCTGCTCCGCCGGGTGAGGCGCGCGCCGTGGCATCCCTGACCGCGGTGTGTCGTTGGTGTGCGGATGTGTGTCGGGTCGTGGGGTGGGTGCGGGTGCGTTGTGGCTGGTCGCGCAGTTCCCCGCGCCCCTTTGGGGCGCTGTCGTGGGGGTCAGAAGCCTGGGCTGCCCAGTTTGTCGGCTGCCGCGGCCAGTCGGCCCCACAGCAGGTCGGCCAGGCTCTTCACCAACTCCGCGCGTGAGCAGGGGCGATCGCCCAGCCACCAGTCGCCGGCCGCGTGCATCATGCCGACGATCCCGTGGCCCCACACCCGGGCCAGCTGCTGGCTGCCCGGCCCCAGGTCGAGCCGTTCCTCGATGACCTGGGCCAGTTCCTCGCCCATCCGCCGCAGCAGCGGAGCGCTGTGCCTGCCGACGTCGAAGCCCTGATCGCTCTGCGAGCCCTCCGCCGGATGCATGAGGAAGCGATACACCTGCGGCCGGGACTCGATCGCCGCGAGATAGGTGTCCAGAGTGGACTCGACCCGCTCCCGCCGCTCCGCCGGGGCGTCCAGCGCCGCCCGCAGCGAATCGAGCAGCGCGTCCGTGTGCCGCTTGGCCAGGGCCGCGTAGAGGCCGCCCTTGTCGCCGAAGTGGCGGTACAGGATCGGCTTGGTGATGCCGGCCTCCGCGGCGATGGCGTTCATCGAGGCCTTCGGGCCATCACGCAGCACCACTCTGTCCGCGGCCTCCAGCAGCTCCCGCCGTCGGCGGTCGGCGGACCGCTGCTGGTCGGTCCGCTGCGTGGTGTCCATGTGATCTCCCCACCCGTGGTGATTCGGTGACGCCTGCGCAAACTAACACTGTCGGTGCCCCTGACATCGAACGGGAGGGCGACGGGCCGGTGGGAGTTGACTTTTCCTACCAGCCGGTAACAGACTCCTGTTACCGCAAGTAACATGCACGTGCCGCGCTGGAGGGGACATGGCCGAGTTCACCATGGAGCTCAACGACGAACAGAAGGAGGTCAAGGAGTGGCTGCACGGCTTCGCCGCCGACGTCATCCGCCCCGCGGCCGCCGAATGGGACGAGCGTGAGGAGACTCCCTGGCCGGTCATCCAGGAGGCGGCCAAGGTCGGCATCTACTCCCTCGACTTCTACGCCCAGCAGTACTTCGACCCCACCGGGCTCGGCATCCCGATGGCCATGGAGGAACTGTTCTGGGGCGACGCCGGCATCGCCCTGTCCATCGTCGGCACCGGCCTCGCCGCCGTGGGTGTCCTCGCCAACGGCACCGAGGAGCAGATCGGCACCTGGATCCCGCAGATGTACGGCGACGCGACCGACGTCAAGGTCGCGGCCTTCTGCTCCTCCGAGCCCGACGCCGGCTCCGACGTGGCCTCGATGCGCACGCGTGCCGTGTACGACGAGGCCAAGGACGAGTGGGTGCTCAACGGCACGAAGACCTGGGCGACCAACGGCGGCATCGCGAACGTCCACGTCGTCGTCGCCCAGGTGGACCCGGAGCTGGGCTCCAAGGGGCACGCCTCGTTCATCGTGCCGCCCGGAACCCGGGGGCTCACCCAGGGCCAGAAGTTCAAGAAGCACGGCATCCGCGCCTCGCACACCGCCGAGGTCGTCCTGGACGACGTCCGCGTACCCGGCTCGTGCCTGCTCGGCGGCAAGGAGAAGCTGGACCAGCGGCTCGCACGGGCCAGGGAGCGGGCGCGGGCGGGCGGCGAGCGGGTGAAGAACGCGGCGATGGCCACGTTCGAGGCGTCCCGCCCGGCGGTCGGCGCGATGGCCGTGGGCACGGCCCGGGCCGCGTACGAGGTGGCCCTCGACTACGCGCGGACGCGGGAGCAGTTCGGCCGGCCGATCATCGACAACCAGGGGATCGCCTTCCAGCTCGCGGACATGCGCACCCAGATCGACGCGGCGCGGCTGCTGGTGTGGCGGGCGTCCTGGATGGCCGTCAACGGCAGGCCGTTCACCGCGGCCGAGGGCTCGATGTCCAAGCTGTTCGCCAGCGAGACCGCGAAGAAGGTCACCGCCCAGGCGATCCAGATCCTCGGCGGCAACGGATACACCCGCGAGTACCCGGTGGAGCGGATGCACAGGGACTCCGCCATCTACACCATTTTCGAAGGCACCAGTGAGATCCAGCGCCTGGTGATAGCCCGCACCCTGTCGGGCATGCCGATCCGCTGACGACACAGACCCCGGCGCGGATCCGGGGGTATCGCCGGGCCGCCACGCGGTGGCCGAGGACGTCGCCCAGCCGCTCTGCGGGGTCCTCGACGAACTGATGCGGCAGGGGCCGGTCCACCGGATCCGACCGCCCGACGGCGAGGGCCGCCGCCGCGGCGAGGCGACGCAAAAGGCTGCCCGCCCGGGCGCCGGGCGGCCCGTGACGGGTCGCGGCGGCTCCCGGGCGGGGCCTTGGATCACTTGTGCCGTAGCGGAGTCAGTTGTTCGATGTCGTAGCGCTTGCGCAGCGCCTCGATCGCGTCGTGGTCCGGCGGGCCCCCGTCGCCCAGGATCTCCAGCAACTCCTCGAAGTACCGCTCGTGATCGGGCGGGGGAGACGCCTGGAAGAACATCTTCGCGGGGTTGTCCGTCGGATTGGCGAAGGCGTGCGGGCAGCCCGGCGGCACCACGATGACGGTGCCGGGCGTCGCCCGCACCACCCTGTTGCCGGAAGACGACTCCCACTTGCGCCAGTTGTCGGGCGTGCGGACCCGCGGTTCGAAGGCCAGCACGTCCAGTTCGCCCTCCAGCACGTAGAACAGCTCCTCGCTGCGCGTGTGCACATGGGCGCCGACGTCGAACCCGGGCGGGACCTCCACCTCGAAGGTGGAGGCCGTCCGCGAGTGCGTGCCGGTCACCTTGAACGTCACGCGCTGGGCCGGCGCCTGGACGATGCGCCCGTGTCCCGGCGGTACGAGCAGCCCCTCCGTCGCGGTCATCGTCACCTCACCACATCACGGGCAGCGTCTCGGGGCCGCGGACCACCGCGCCGCTGCGGAACGGAACCTCATCCGGCGGCACCGCGAGCCGCATCCCCGGTATCCGCTCCAGCAGGGCGTCCACCAGGAGTTGCGACTCCAGCCGGGCCAGCAGGCCGCCGGGGCAGTGGTGCGGGCCGGAGCCGAACGCCACATGCGCGTCGGGGGCCCGGTCGAAGTCGACGGTCCGCGGGTCGGGGAAGACGTCCGGGTCGCGGTTGGCGGCCGGGTACGACACATGGACCGGGTCGCCGGCCCGGATCCGTACGCCCCCGATCTCGACGTCCTCCAGGGCGATCCGGGGCAGTCCGACCGCATTGCGGTGCGGGACGTACCGCAGCAGCTCGTCGACGGCCCGGGGCCTGATCTCCGGCTCGGCGCGCAGCCGTTCGAGCAGATCGGGGCGGGTCATCAGCAGGTAGAGCATCCGACCGCTGTGGTGGGTGACCGCCTCGCCGCCGATCTGCAGGAGGACGGCCAGCCCGACCGCCTCCTCCAGCGACACCTCGCCGCGGCCCACGGCGCCGCCGAGCAGCGAGGCCACGTCCTCGGCCGCACTGTCCAGGCGCACCCCGATGAGGTCCGCGAAGTACCCGTACATCTCGTCCTTGGCCCGCTCGCCGTCCTGCTCGCCCTGCGCGCAGGACAGGATCTGCCGCGTCCAGGTGTGCATGTCCTGCCGGTCGGCACCGGGAACGCCCATCAGCTCGCAGATCACCGCGATGGGGAACGGGCCGAGGACCGCCGCGGTCAGATCGGCCGGCGGGCCCGCCCGGAGCAGGTCGTCGACCAGCTCGTCCAGCAGGGCACGGGCCTTGTCGCGGATCCGCTCCACGCCCTTCGCGGTGAACGCGGGCGCCACCGAGCTGCGCAGCCGGGTGTGACCGGGCGGGTCGCGGAAGGCGACCGCGCCACGGGACGGGACGACATGCGGGGCCGGCCGGGTTTCCTGCCGGTCCGTGACCGCCTCGCGGCCGAACCGGGGGTCGTCGGCCACCGCCCGCACGTCCTCGTACCGGGTGACCAGCCAGGCCCAGCCCTCGCCGCCCGGCAGTCGGATCCGGGTGACCGGACCCTCCCGCATCAGCTCGTCGAGCACCGGGTCGACGTCGATCCCGGTCGGCTCGGGCGCCGGCCGGTTCCGTACCGTCGGCACGGACCCGGCGAGTGTCTCTTCCGCCATGTCGTCGCTCAGCCCCTTTGCACCCAGCTGCCCACGGTCATCTCGGCGGTGATGCCGGGCCCGAAGCCGGCGAGCAGCCCGCGCGCCCCGTCCTCGGCGCCGCCCTCGTCGAAGAGCCGGCGCAACGCGTCCAGCACCACGGCGCTGGCGATGTTGCCGTACTCGGTCAGCGTGGACCGGCTGAACCGGAACGCGTGCGGTTCGACCTTCAGGAACTTGCTGAGGTCGTCGAGTATTCGGGGTCCGCCCGCGTGGATGACGTAGAAGTCCAGCGCGGACGCGTCCCAGCCGTGGGTGCCCGCGAGGTCCTGGAGCGCCGGGGCGAGCGGTTCCATCGTGGTGGGGACCCGCTTGTCCAGCAGGAAGTGGAAGCCCGTCGCGCGGACGTCGTAGGCGATCCAGTCCTCGGTCTTCGGGATCAGGTAGGACCCGTTGCGCTGGAGTTGCACGCCGGTGCCGCCCTGACCGCGCACCACGGCCGCGGCGATGCCGTCGCCGAACAGGCCGTTGGAGAGCAGCGAGCCGACGCCCAGGTCGGTGGGCTGGTAGCACAGCGAGCAGAACTCGCAGGCCACGATGAGGACGTTGGACTCGGGGTAGGCCGTGCAGAAGTCGTGGGCCCGGTTGATGGCCGCACCGCCGGCCGCGCAGCCCAGCTGGGCGATCGGCAGCTGCCGGGTGGTGCTCGGGAAGTCCATCTCGTTGATCAGCCACGCGGTCAGCGACGGCATCATGAAGCCCGTGCACGACACGTAGACGATGACATCGATGTCAGAGGTCAGGAGTTCCGCGTCGTCGAGTGCCCGTTGGATCACCGCGGGGACCCGGGCCTTCGCCTCCGCCTCGTAGAGCTTGTTGCGTTCCTCGAAACCCGGGTGCTTCAGGGTCTCCTCGATGGGCTGCACGATGTGCCGGGTGCGTACGCCCGTGTTCTCGATCAGTCGGAGGGCCAGTGGCAGCTGCGGATGGTCCGCGTGACGCGTACGCGCCAGTTCCAGTGTCTCCTCCATCGTGATCACGTTCTCTGGTACGGACACCGAGGGTCTGCACAAAGTCGCCATGAGCCGTCCCTGCTTTCGCCGTCCGGGGGTCTTCGCCCACCGGTGAGAAGGTGGTGTCCTCAGGTTCGCCCGACGGGGCGACGATCTCGCGCCGGGTTACTCCGAACCGGGGACCACGAGTCGTAAACGGACCTCGGCCCACGGCGCCCCGGCGGTGGACGCGATGCCGCCAACGGCCAAGGAATCACTGGCTTCCACGACCTTTTGGCCGGTCCACGAGCCGAGGGCGAATCGGCTCGTGGCGATGATCACGGAGCGCCGGGTGAGCCGGGTCGCGCTCGCCCGGCCGGCCCCGGAGCGGCGAGGGACGGCGGCCGCGCACCGGCGCGCTGTCCCGCACCCGGCCCAACGGGCCGCCGACCGGCCGAAGTCGACCACCTTCTTCACTCTGCCGGCCGAGTGCGAGGAGGCGCGGGCGCCCGGCCGGGGCATGCCCCGGCCGGAGGCCGCGCCTTGCCGTCGGCGGCCGACTGCTGCATCGTCGAGGGACAGATCGGGTTGCCCCACCGGAGGGTTGGGGGCCGCGCAGGAAGTCGGACTCCTGGACGTCGAGTTCGCGGTGGATGGGGTCGGCCCGGGCGGTGAGCTGTTCGCCGTCCGCGCGCGCGGCGACCGCCAACTTCGCTGCGCCGAGCGGGTATCACGCCCGCATCGCGGACTCGCTGCGCCGTCACCACGGCTCGCCGGACAGAGCCGCGCCCACTTCTCGCGTGACCGTTCCCCGGAGGCGCACCCGCGGGTGACCGCATCCGTGCAGGCGGCCCCGGACACGGGCCGCCTCGACAAGGAGAGCGTCCCCCTCTGCGGAAGCTGTACCGGACGCAGGAGGGCTGTTGCGGAGCGTGCTGTGAAGGGGGCGCAGCCTGCCGCGAGCGCGCTCACGGACGGCTGCCGCCGCCGGCGCGGAGCGCGCGTTACGGCGGGCCGCTGCTGTGGGCGATGCAGGCCACGTCGATGCGGTCGGCCAGCTTCGCGAGTTCGATCGTCAGCGCGGCCACCGTGTCCTCGTCGAGCCCGTCCTGCCCGGCCTCGACCAGTCGCAGCCACCGGCCGCCCACCGTGCGGAGCAGTTTGCTCACGTCGGCCGCGGCCACCTGCAGGGCACCGCGGTCGTCGACGATCAGAGGCAGGGTCACTTCGCGGTTCACAGATCGGATCGTAGCCCCGGAAAGGTCACAGACCCTGCCATACCGTGGTGATGTTGCAGAACTCGCGGATCCCGTGCCCGGACAGCTCACGCCCGTACCCGGACCGCTTGACCCCGCCGAAGGGGAACGCCGGATGGGAGGCGGTCATCCCGTTCACGTACACGCTGCCCGCCTCCAGGTCCGCCACGAACCGGTCGGTCTCGGCCTCGTCCCGCGTCCACACGTTCGAACTGAGCCCGAACGGCGAGTCGTTGGCGATCAGTACCGCCTCGTCGAGGTCGTCGGCCCGGTAGAGCGTGGCGACCGGCCCGAACGCCTCCTCGCGGTGGATGCGCATCTCGCGGGTGATCCCGGCGAGCACGGTCGGCAGGTAATACCAGCCGGGCCCCTTCGGGCGGTGACCGCCGCACAGGACCTCCGCCCCGCCGCGCCGTGCGTCGTCGACCAGGTCCTCCAGGTCGGCCCGACCCCGCTCGGTGGAGAGCGGGCCGACGTCCGTGTCCTTCGCCATCGGATCGCCGACCGTCAGCGCCCGCATCCCGGCGACGAACCGTTCGGCGAAGGCGTCGTAGACGTCGGTGTGCACGATGAACCGCTTGGCGGCGATGCACGACTGCCCGTTGTTCTGCACCCGCGCGGTCACCGCGACCTGAGCGGCCCGGTCCAGGTCGGCGGACGGCATGACGATGTACGGATCGCTGCCGCCCAGCTCCAGCACCGTCTTCTTCACCATCTGGCCGGCGACGGAGGCGACGGCCCGGCCGGCGGGTTCGCTGCCGGTCAGCGTGGCGGCCTTGACGCGCTCGTCGCGCAGCACGTCGGCGACGGCCCCGGAACCGATGAGCAGGGTCTGGAAGCAGCCCTCGGTGAAGCCCGCCCGGTGGAAGAGGTCCTCCAGGTAGAGGGCGGTCTGGGGCACGTTGGAGGCGTGCTTGAGCAGGCCCACGTTGCCCGCCATCAGGGCCGGGGCGGCGAACCGGATCACCTGCCACAGCGGGAAGTTCCACGGCATCACCGCGAGCACCGGCCCGAGCGGCCGGTAGCGCACCCGCACGCGTGACGCGCCGGAGTCCCGCGCGTCGGAGCCGGCGGGTTCCTCGTCGGCCAGCAGTTCCTCGGCGTGCTCGGCGTACCAGCGCATCGCCTTGGCGCACTTCGCGGCCTCCGCGCGGGCCTGCCCGAGCGGCTTGCCCATCTCGGTGGTCATGGTCCGCGCGATGTCCTCGGTGTCCTCGTCCAGGAGGTGCGCGGCCCGGAGCAGCAGCCGTCCGCGGTCCTCGAAGCCGCTCGACCGGTAGGTGCGGAACGTGGCCTCGGCGAGCTGGAGCCGGCGCTCGATCTCCTCCTCGCCCATGGCCTCGTACGTCTTGAGCGTCTCGCCGTTCGCCGGGTTCACCGTCGCGATGGGCATGGCCGACCTCCCTCGGAGCGGTCTGTGCTACGACCTTCCCGCGCGGCGCAGGGCTCCGCAAGGCGTGCAGGCCGTGGCGCTCCGCCGCCCCTCGGGGCGGCGCTCACCGGCCGGCCGCGAGCTGAGCCAGCCGGTCGAGGAACGCGGCCTGCGCCCGCACGATCAGCTGCCCGGCCCGGTCGAGCCCGAACCAGGCCACCCGGTCCAGCTCCGGGAACTCCCGGGGCCGCCCGGAGCGCGGCGGCCACTCCATCCGGAAGGTTCCGGGCACCACGTCCGCCGGGTCCAGGTCCCCTTCCACCGCCCACGCCGTGACGACCTTGCCGCCCGCTTGTCTGACCTCGCCGAGCGGTAGGGCCGCACCGTCCGGCGGCGGCAGGCCCAGCTCCTCCTGGAACTCGCGCCGGGCCGCGTCCCAGGCGCTCTCGTCGGCCCCGTACTCGCCCTTCGGCACGGTCCACGCCCCGGCGTCCCTGCGGGCGAAGAAGGGGCCGCCCATGTGGCCGAGCAGCACCTCCAGACCGTCCTCGGCGTGCCGGAACACGAACAGGCCCGCGCTGCGCCGGCCGGTCACGGCCGCACCTCGGGGTGCGCGGCGAGCAGCGACTCGACGGTGTCGGCCTGCTCCGGCCGCTTGTCCTCGCGGTAGCGGATCACACGGGCGAAGCGCAGGGTGACACCGGCCGGGTAGCGGGAGGACCGCTGCAGGCCGTCGTAGGCGATCTCCACGACGAGTTCGGGGCGTACGGTGACCACCCAGCCGTCGTCCGCGACGGCCAGCTCGCGCAGCCGCTCGGTCTGCCAGGTGAGCATCGCGTCGGTCATGCCCTTGAACGTCTTGCCGAGCATGGCGAAGCCGCCGTCCGGGCCGCGCGCGCCCAGGTGCAGGTTGGAGAGCCTGCCGGTGCGGCGGCCGTGTCCCCATTCGGCGGCGAGGACCACCAGGTCCAGGGTGTGCACGGGCTTGACCTTCAGCCAGGACGCCCCGCGCCGGCCCGCGCTGTAGGGCGCGTCCAGCGCCTTCACCACGACGCCCTCGTGGCCGCGTTCCAAGGTCTCGGCGAGGAACCGCTCCGCCTCCCGGACGTCCTCGGGGCCGGCCACCAGGGCCCGGCGCACCCGCATCGGCTCGGGCACCAGCCGGGCCAGCTCGGCGTGCCGCTCGGCGAACGGCAGGTCCAGCAGATCGCGGTCGCCGGCCGCGAGGGCGTCGAAGAACACCGGGGAGACGGGGACCTCCCGGGCGGCCCGTGCCACGTCCACCCGGGAGCCGACCCGCCCGGCCGTCTCCTGGAACGACCGGGGCCGGCCCGCCGGGTCGAAGGAGATCACCTCGCCGTCCAGGATGAACCGTTCGCCCGTCAGCTCCAGGGCGGCGGCCGTCACCTCGGGCAGCCGGTCGGTGATGTCGTCGAGCGTACGGGTGTGGATGCGCACCGAGTCGCCGTCCCGGTGCAGCTGGACGCGGATGCCGTCGAGCTTCTCCTCGACCGCGCAGGCGCCCAGCTTCTCGACGGCCTCCGCGACCGAGGCGGCGGTCCGCGCCAGCATCGGCTGCACCGGACGGCCGACGGTGAGCCGGAACCGGTCCAGCGCGCCGGGACCGTCCGCGAGCAGCGCCGCGGCGACCGCCTTGAGCGACCCGGCGAGCATCACCGCCCGCCGGACCTCCGCCGGGTCCGCCCCGGTCGCCTGCGCCAGGCCCTCCACGGCGACGGCGTCCAGGGCGCCCTGGCGCACCTCGCCGGTGAGCAGCCCGTGCAGGAAGCGCTGTTCGTCCTCGGTGGCCGCGCCGAGCAGCGCGCCGACCAGCCGGGTGCGCTCCGCCTGCGAGCCGGGTCCGGCGAGCTTGCCCAGCTCGGTGAGGCGGGCGTCCACCTCGCGCACGGTGAGGGACGGCTCCGCGGCCGGCGGCACGCGCCGGCCGAGCACCTTCCAGCCGACGCCGAGCCGGCCCTGCGGCGGCCGGCCCGCCAGATACGGGATGACGATCGGCACGTCGTCCGGCTCCGCGTCCCGGAACAGTTCGGCGAGCAGGGCGGTCTTCCGGGACCGGGCCGCGGTGGCCGCGACCTCCCGGGACACATGGGCGAGCCGGGCCAGCAGCATGCAGCCATGGTGCAACGGCGGCGCCGGGACTACACCCCGACGGCCGCGTCCAGATCGGCGAAGAGCAGTTCCCCGTTGATCGCCGCGCCCGCCCGGTAGCCGCGGCTCGCCGCGTTCACCACCTGTTCGGCGAAGCCGCTCGCGTTGCCCGCCGCCCACAGGCCCGGCACGCTCGTCAGGCCCCGCTCGTCGACCACGGGGAAGGTGCCGAAGGGCGTCTCGCGCATCTCGGCGCCCAGCCGTACCAGCAGATCGGTCTGCGGCACCGCCCGCGGCGCCACGAACAGCACCTCGCGGTCGTGGACCGTGCCTTCCCCAAAGGGGGTACCCCCGGCCAGCCGCACCCCGGTCAGCCGGTCGTCGGTGACCGCGAGCCCCGCGACCTCGCCCGGGACCACCCGTACCCCGGCAGCCGCCAGCCTGCGCAGATCCTCGTCGGACAGCTCGTCCTCGGCGACCCGGTGCAGGAAGAAGGTCACGTCCTTCGACCACTGGGTCACCATCAGCGCCTGGTGGACGCTCGACGGGGAGGTCGCGAGCACGCCGAACGCCCGGTCCCGCACCTCCCAGCCGTGGCAGTAGGGGCAGTGCAGCACATCCCGGCCGAAACGCTCGGCGACCCCGTCGACCGGCGGCAGCTCGTCACGCAGCCCGGTCGCCACCACCAGGTGCCGGGCGCGCACCGTCCCGCCGCCGGCCAGCGTCACGCCGAAACCGGTGTCGCGCGTCACGTCCACCGCGCGGTCCCGGACCAGTTCCACGCCGTAGCGCGCGATCTCCGCGCGGCCCGCGGCCAGGAACTCGGCGGGCGGCATGCCGTCGCGGGTCAGATAGCCCTGCATGTGCGCGGCGGGCGCGTTGCGCGGCTCACCCGCGTCGACGACCAGCGTGCGGCGCCTGGCGCGCCCCAGGACCAGCGCGGCGGACAGCCCGGCCGCCCCGCCGCCGACGACGATCGCCTCGTAGGTTTCCGTCTTGTCCGTCTCCTGGGTCTTCTGGGTCTTTTCGGTCTTCTCGGTCATGGTCGACCACCTCCACGGAGACAGTCGCCCGCACGCTGCCGCGTTGACAAACGCGTTTGCCGAAACTGCAATGGATCCATGACTGACGCGAACGACCGTGCCATGGACCGCGCGGACGACGACACGGACGACGTACTCGCCGAGGTCGGCCCGCGCCTGCGGCGGATCCGCAAGGAGCGGGGCGCCACGCTCGCCGGGCTCTCGGCGGCGACCGGTATCTCGGTGAGCACGCTCTCGCGCCTGGAGGCGGGCCTGCGCAAGCCCTCCTTGGAACTGCTGCTGCCGATCGCGCGGGCGCACCAGGTGGCGCTGGACGAACTGGTGGGCGCCCCGCCGGTCGGCGACCCCCGGGTGCCGGCGGCCAGGCCGATCGAGCGGTACGGACGCACGCACTGGCCGCTGACCCGTCAGCCCGGCGGGCTCCAGGCCTTCAAGGTGCTCGAACCGCAGCGCAGCCAGGAGCCCGATCCGCGCACGCACGAGGGCTACGAGTGGCTGTACGTGCTCTCCGGGCGGCTGCGGCTGGTGCTCGGCGAGCACGACGTGGTGCTCGCGGCGGGGGAGGCGGCGGAGTTCGACACCCGGGTCCCGCACTGGTTCGGTTCGACGGGGGAGGGGCCGGTGGAGTTCCTCAGTCTCTTCGGGCCGCAGGGCGAGCGGATGCACGTACGGGCGCGGCCGACACGGCGCGCCGAGGACGACTGACGGCGACTGGCGACGGCTGGCGGTGATTGGCGGCTGTCCGCGGCCGGCGGCGGCTGCACGCGGCCCGGGTCGCCGCCGCGGCGGCCGCGAAGGGACACGGCGCCGCATGCAGCTCGTCGCCGTGTCCGCGGGGCTGAGCACCCCGTCCTCCACCCGTCTGCCGGCGGACCGTCCGGCCGAGGCGGCCCACGGCGAGCGCGGTGACTCGGGTCGACTGTTCCCAGGTTGGCAAGCGACCGCTTAGTATGCGGTCGAGCCCGGTCAGCCGACGCAGTCCCGTGGAGGTCCCGCATGCAGGCATGGCACGTGCACGAGATCGGCGAACCGAGCGAGGTGATGCGGCTGACGGAGACGGAGCGGCCCACGCCCGGCGCCGGCCAGGTCCTGCTGCGGGTGCGCGCCGCGGGCGTCAACTTCCCGGACGCGCTGATGTGCCGCGGCCAGTACCAGGTGCGCCCGCCGCTGCCGTTCACCCCGGGAGTGGAGATCTGCGGCGAGACCGCGGACGGCCGCCGGGTGATCGCCACCCCGGCGCTGCCGCACGGCGGCTTCGCCGAGTACGCCGTCGCCGACGCCGCCACCCTGCTGCCCGCGCCCGCCGCGCTGGACGACGCCGAGGCCGCCGCGCTGCACATCGGCTACCAGACGGGCTGGTTCGGCCTGCACCGCCGGGCCCGCCTGGAGGCCGGCGAGACCCTGCTCGTGCACGCCGCCGCGGGCGGGGTCGGCAGCGCGGCCGTCCAACTGGGCAAGGCGGCAGGCGCCACGGTCATCGGCGTCGTGGGCAGCGCCGACAAGGCCGCCGTCGCCCGGGAACTGGGCTGCGACACCGTCATCGACCGGCGCGCCGAGGACGTCGTCGCCGCGGTCAAGCAGGCCACCGGCGGCCGGGGCGCCGACGTGGTCTACGACCCGGTCGGCGGCGACGCCTACGCCCAGTCCGCGAAGACCGTCGCCTTCGAGGGCCGCATCGTCGTCGTCGGCTTCGCGAGCGGCACCGTCCCGAGCCCGGCGCTCAACCACGCCCTGGTGAAGAACTACTCGGTCCTCGGCCTGCACTGGGGCCTGTACCGCGCCAAGGACCCCCAACTGGTCCTGCACTGCCACGAACAGCTCACCGAACTGGCCGCGCGGGGTGCGATCCGGCCGCTGGTGAGCGCACGGGTGCCGCTCGACGGGGCCGCGGCAGCCGTCCAGCGCGTCGCCGACGGCGTGACCACCGGCCGGGTAGCCGTCGTACCGGCACCGGAGAACGGGGCCGGCGCATGACCGACGCCGAGGAACTGCGCCGCCGTACCCGCGCGTTGCTGGCCGGGCAGCCGCCCGCGAGCAGCGGACGCCTCGACTTCCTGCGGGCCCGCTTCGACGCGGGACTGGCCTGGGTGCACTACCCGAAGGGACTCGGCGGCCTCGGCGCCCCCCGCGCGCTCCAGGCCGTCGTGGACGCCGAACTGGAGGCCGCCGGCGCCCCCGACAACGACCCGCGGCGGATCGGCATCGGCCTCGGCATGGCGGCGCCCACCCTCCTGCGCCACGGCACCGAGGAGCAGCAGCGGCGCTTTCTGCGCCCCCTGTGGACGGGCGAGGAGGTCTGGTGCCAGCTGTTCAGCGAGCCGGGCGCCGGATCCGACCTGGCCGCGCTCGGCACCCGCGCCGTCCGCGAGGGCGACACCTGGGTGGTCGACGGGCAGAAGGTGTGGACGTCGAGCGCTCACCTCGCGCGCTGGGCCATCCTGATCGCCCGCACGGACCCGGACGTGCCCAAGCACCAGGGCATCACCTACTTCGTCTGCGACATGACCGACCCCGGCGTCGAGGTGCGGCCGCTGCGCCAGATCACCGGCGAGGCCGAGTTCAACGAGGTCTTCCTCACCGGCGTCCGCATCCCCGACTCCCGCCGCCTCGGCGCGGTCGGCGACGGCTGGCGGGTGGCGCAGACCACGCTCATGAACGAGCGTGTCTCCATCGGCGGCATGCGGCTGCCCCGGGAGGGCGGCATGATCGGCCCGGTCGCCGGGACCTGGCGGGAACGCCCCGAACTGCGCACCCACGACCTGCACCAGCGCCTGCTCGGTCTGTGGGTCGACTCCGAGGTGGCCCGCCTCACCGCCGAACGCCTGCGCCAGCAACTCGTCGCGGGCCAGCCAGGGCCCGAGGGCTCCGGCATGAAGCTCGCCTTCGCCCGGCTCAACCAGGAGATCAGCGCCCTGGAGGTGGAACTCCTCGGCGAGGAGGGCCTGCTGTACGACGACTGGACGCCGCGCCGCCCCGAACTCGTCGACTTCACCGGCCGCGAGGCCGGCTACCGCTACCTGCGCGCCAAGGGCAACAGCATCGAGGGCGGGACCAGCGAGATCCTGCTGAACATCGTCGCCGAGCGGGTCCTCCGACTACCCGCCGAGCCCCGCACCGACAAGGACATCGCCTGGAAGGACCTGGCCCGATGAGCACCGATCCGGACCTGCTCTACTCGCCGGAGGAAGAGGCGCTGCGCGCCGCCGTCTGCCGTCTGCTCACGGACCACTGCGCCGCGGCGGACGTCATCGCCCGCACCGAGTCGGACGCCCCGCACGACGTGCCGCTGTGGAAGTCGCTCGCCGGCGCCATGGGCCTGGCCGGCCTGCTGGTGCCCGAGGAACTCGAAGGCCAGGGCGCCACCCACCGTGAAGCTGCCGTCGTCCTGGAGGAGTTGGGGCGGGCCGTGGCGCCCGTGCCGTATCTGACGAGCGCCGTGGTGGCCACCGAGGCGCTGCTGGCCTGCGGCGCGGACGACCTGCTGGCCCAACTGGCGTCCGCGACGGCGATCGGCGCGCTCGCGGTCGCCTGGCACACCGCACCGGGCGCCCCCGTCAGGCGGGTGCGGCTCGAAGACGGCGCGCTGCACGGGGAGTTGACCGGGATCGCCGACGCGGCCGGCGCCGACGTGCTGCTGGTGCCCGCCGACGACGACGGTCTGTACGCGGTCGACGCCGCCGCCGTGACCGTCCTTCCGCAGGTGTCCCTGGACCTGACCCGGCCGGTTGCCCGTGTCGTCCTCGACGGAGTGCGGGGCGCGCGCCGTCTCGGCGAGGCCGAACCCGCCGTACGACGGGCCCTGCGCGTCGGCGCCGGACTGCTCGCCTCCGAGCAACTGGGCATCGCGGAATGGGCGTTGACCGAGACGGTCCGGCATCTCAAGGAACGCAGGCAGTTCAACCGGCCGGTCGGCGGATTCCAGGCGCTCAAGCACCGGCTCGCCCTGCTGTGGCTCCAGGTCGTCAACCTCCGGGCCGCCGCGCGGGCCGGCGCCGACGCGCTGGCCACCGGCACGGACACCGACGTCGCGGTCGCCGTCGCCCAGGCGTACGCGGCGCCCGTCGCGGCGCGTGCCGCCGAGGAGGCACTGCAACTGCACGGCGGTATCGGGATGACCTGGGAGCACCCGGTCCATCTGTACCTCAAGCGGGCCAAGGCCGACTCGATCGCCCTCGGTACGGCGGGCGCGCACCGCGCGGCGCTCGCCGAACTGGTCGACCTGCGAGCACCCTGACCCGGCCCGGCGGCACACGGCGGCAGCCCGCCCCCGCTGGGGCGGGCTGTCCCCGGGTGTCCCATGCGGGCGAAGTGAACGCACGGCGGCGGTCCGGCCAACTCCCCGCACGAACAGGTCACTCGGGCCACGACGGCACGCATACTCCCTTCGGTCCCACCCGGCCCCACCAGGGAGGCAGAGCATGGCCCTCACCACTCGTCGCAGAGCCCTCACGACCCTCGGCGCCGCCCTCGCGGGCGCGGTCGCCCTGCCCGCCGCGCAGGCGTGGGCGGGCGACGCCTCGCGCGGCCCGCGTCCGCTGTGGCGCGCCCACGCCCACAACGACTACGAGCATCCGCGTCCCCTCTTCGACGCCCTCGACCACCGCTTCGGCAGCGTGGAGGCCGACATCTTCCTCGTCGGCGACCAACTCCTCATCGGCCACGACGTGACCGACCTCGACCCGTCCCGCACCCTCGAATCCCTGTACCTCGACCCCCTTGCCGCCCGCGTGCGGGCCCACCACGGCGCGGTGTACCGCGGCGCGCGCAGGCCCCTGCAACTGCTCATCGACATCAAGACCGAGGGCTCCTCGACCTACCTCGAACTCGACCGTCATCTGCGGCGCTACAAGCACCTGTTCACCAGCTACGCGCACGGCCGGGTGCACCACGGGCCGGTCACCGCGGTGATCTCCGGTGACCGTGCCGCCCGAACGCCGATGGCCGCCCAGAGCGAGCGCCGCGCGTTCTACGACGGCCGGCTGACCGACCTCGGCAGTTCGGCACCGGCCTCCTTCATCCCGCTGATCAGCGACAACTGGACGCTCAACTTCAGCTGGCTGGGCGAGGGCCCGTTCCCGGCCGCCGAGCGGCAGAAGCTGCGCGGCATCGTGGGGGCGGCGCACGCGCGCGGGCAGCAGGTCCGCTTCTGGGCCACCCCGGACACGGCGGGCCCGGCCCGGGACGCGCTGTGGGCCGAACTGCTCGCCGCCGGCGTCGACTACCTCAACACCGACGACCTCGCGGGCCTCGAAGCGTTCCTGGACGCCCACGCCGTGGCGTAGCGGCACCGGAACACCACTCGATCGGGGGACACGTCAGCCGCCCGGACGAACCCTCCGCTACGCCACACTTGCGGCCGAACGCCGCGAACTGGCGTGGCGGAGGAGGTTCGCGATGGCCGTTTCCATCTCTGTGGTGCTGCTGCTCCTGATCCTGGCCGTGGTCTTTCTGCGCAACGGCGCGCTGAAGATCTCCCACGCCCTGATCTGTGTGCTGCTCGGTTTCTACCTGGCGAGCACGAGCATGGCCCCGACCATCCAGAGCGGGCTCACCGCGACCGCGGACCTGGTGAGCGGCCTGCGGCCGTGAGCTAGGCGTCGACCACACGCGAACGGGTGAGGAACCGCACGCCCTCGGGGGCCTCCAGGGAGAAGCCGCTGCCCCGTCCGGGCACCACGTCCACGATCAGCCGCGTGTGGCTCCACACCTCGTACTGGCTGCGCGACATCCAGAACGTGACCGGCTCGTCCACGCCCTCGACCGCCAACTCGGCCAGCAGCACGTCCGAACCGCCGGTGCGGAACTCGCCGTCCGGGTAGCACATGGGGGCGCTGCCGTCGCAGCAGCCGCCGGACTGGTGGAACATCAGCGGGCCGTGCGCGGCGCGCAACCGGCGGACCAGGTCGGCGGCCTGCGGGGTGAGTTCGACGCGCGGAGTTTCCTGATACATGATCACCGTCCTGGTCGAGGGCTGTGCGGCCTTAAGTCTCACGGCTCGTCAGGTCGCCGTCCACAGCGGCGAGTTGCCCGGTACCGCCGAACTCGCGTGCGGGACCCTGGTCCGGGCGGGGCCGCGACGGCTCGCGCCCGCGGGTCCTCAGCGGTGGCTGAGGACATTGATCACCCGCCCGTCGGGGTCCCGCACGAAGAAGCGGCGCACGCCCCACTCCTCGTCGGTGAGCGGATGCACGATCTCGGCGCCCCGTTCCCGCAGCGCGGCATGGGCCGCGTCGACGTCGTCGACCTCGATGCTCACGTCCGGGACCACCGGCCCGGTACGGTCCTCGGTCAGCAGGCTCAGCTGCGCCGTCGGGTTCCCGGGGGAGGTGAGCGTGACGATCCAGCCCAGGTCCATGACCACCCGCAGACCGAGGGCTTCGTAGAAGTCGGCGCTCTGTCGCGGCGCGGCCGACCGGGCATTGGGCACGACACGGCGAACGTTCATCTGGCGGCTCCGTCCATCGTCCGACGACCGGGTACAGGGACGGACGAGCCTAGCCCTTGGCGCGCAGCAGCACACCCGCGGCCGGGCGCAGTCTTACCGGGGCCGGGGGTGTTCCGCGCGCCAGCGGATTGTCGGGGGCGACGGTTGAATCCTTCCGGGCCGACGGTGTTGCGCGCAGCACCGGATCGCGCGAGCGTCACGGCGGGCTCGACGACCTCGGCGGCGCCCCACCGGCCGTGCGTCCGGCGGCCGCAACCTGTTCCGGACCGTCGCCGCCGAGGAACTGTTCGGCTACATCGAGCAGGAGTGCCGCCCGGGCGTCGGCGGGGTCGCGCTTCGTGGCGGTGCCGTCGCCCTCCGCCCCGATGACCTGCCCGTCCTGTGCACCGACCCCCTGGTCACAGCCCGCCACGACGCCGCCTTGCCCATCGCCTGGCATCCGGTGCCGGCCCGCCGCACGTCCGGTCCCGGGGGCGCCGGCGGCCCGGACCGTGCACATCCGGCGGCCAAGCAGGACCATATTGTCGTGTAGAGGATGGGACAGATGGCATCTGGGCGAAATGGATCCGAAGAGCCTCCGACCGCCGGGCCGCGCGATCTTATCGACGCGTCCAACGACGCGGTGGCGGTGATCTCCGCACGGGGCACCGTCGTCGCGTGGACCAGCGGCGCCAAGGCGCTGCTCGGCTATGCCGCATCGGAGGTCGTCGGCCGCTCCGGCGCCCGGCTGCTGGCGCTGGCCGGGGACCCTCTGCGGCTCGCGGGCATCGTGGAGCGGTGCCGCGAGGGCATGGGCTGGAGCGGCCTGATCCCGCTGCGGCACCGGGACGGCCACCGCATCGAGGTCGACCTGCGGGTGTCGGCGGCGTTCCGGATCGCCGAGGAGGAGTGCTTCCTGGTCTCGGCCCGGGAACAGCTGCCGCAGTGGACGATGGGCCAGTCCGTCCTTGACGGGTTCCTGACCCGTTCCCCGGTCGGCATGGCCGTGATGGACCCCCAGCTGCGCTACCTCTGGCTCAACGACACCCTGGAGCGGTTCGGCGGCGTGCCCCGGGAACAGCGGCTCGGCAAGCGGCTGAGCGAGCTGCTGCCCGGCTTGCAGGCGGAGACGCTGGAGAGCCTGATGCGCAAGGTGATGGTGACCGGAATCCCGGTCATCGACTACGAGTACGAGGGCTGGAGCTGGGCCGATCCGCACCGTCAGCACGCCTACTCCTCGTCGTTCTTCCCGCTGGTCGACGCCGCAGGCTCGCTCACCGGCGTCTGCTACATGGTCCTGGACATCACCGAGCGCTGGCACGCGCGCCGGCTCCTGTCCATGGTCAACGAGGCGGGGAGCAGCATCGGCAGGACCCTCGACGTGATGCGGACCGCGCAGGAACTGGCGGACTTCGCCGTCCCCCGCTTCGCCGACTTCGTCGTCGTCGACCTGCTGGAGCCCGTGCTGAGCACACAGGGTCACGGGGCGTGGCTGTCCGACGCCGGACCGGCCACCGCACGGCCCGTGATGCGCCGGGCCGGGATGAGCTCGGCGCGGGACGGCTGTCCGGAGGCGGTCGCGCAGATCGGGGACCGGGTGGACTTCATCCCCCCGCCGCACGACCTGAATCTCCTCGTCGAGGGCGATCCGATCTTCACCCCCGTCCTCGACGCGTCCGATCCGCTGTGGGTGTCCGAGGAGCCCGTACGCGCGGCCCGGATGCGCGAGTACGGACTGCACTCCATGATCGCCGTGCCGATGCGGGCCCGGAACGCCGTCCTCGGCCTCGCCACGTTCATGCGCTCGCTCAACCCGGTCTCCTTCCACCCGGACGACGTCCTGCTGGCCCGGGAGCTGGTCGCGCGGGCCGCGCTGTGCGTCGACAACGCGCGCCGCTACAGCCGGGAGCACACGGCGGCGGTCACGCTGCAGCGCAGTCTGCTGCCGCACGCCCTGACCGGCGGCACGGCCATGGGGGTGGCGTCCTCCTATCTGCCGGCCAACGCCACCGGCGGGGTCGGCGGCGACTGGTTCGACGTGATCCCGCTCTCCGGTGCCCGGGTGGGGCTCGTCGTCGGCGACGTCGTCGGGCACGGCATCGCCGCCGCCGCGACCATGGGCCGGCTGCGCACCGCCGTGCAGACCCTCGCCGACATGGAGATGCCGCCCGACGAGCTGCTGGCCCACCTGGACGACCTCGTGCTGCGGCTGAGCGAGGAGGAGCCCGACGACGAGGCCTCCCACCAGACCGTGACCACGTTCCTCGGGGCGACCTGCCTGTACGCCGTCTACGATCCGGTGACCCGGCGGTGCGCGATGGCCCGCGCGGGCCATCCGCCGCCTGTGGTGGTCACCCCCGACGGCCAGGTCTCCTTCCCGGAGCTGCCCGCGGGACCGCCGCTCGGCCTTGGCGGGGTGGCCTTCGAGGCCACCGAGATCGAACTGGCCGAGGGCAGCCTGCTCGGCCTGTACACCGACGGCCTGGTCGAGGGGATCGACCGCGACATGGGCGAGGGCATGGCCCGGCTCGGCCACCTGCTGTCCCGGCCGGACCTCGACCTCGACACCCTGTGCCGCACCGCCGCGCAGCAACTGATGCCCACGCCGCAACTGGACGACATCGCGCTGCTGCTGGCGCGCGCGCACGGCCTGGGCGCCGACCGGGTCGCCTCCTGGGAGGTGCCGCTCGACCCGGCGGCCGTCGCCGAGCTGCGCGCCCACGCCACCCGGCAGGTGACGCAGTGGGGCTGCCCGGAACTGGCCATGACCACCGAACTCATCGTCAGCGAGCTGGTCACCAACGCTCTTCGCTACGGCTCGCCGCCCGTGCGCGTGCGGCTGATCCGCGACTCCCGGCTGACCTGCGAGGTCGCCGACGCCAGCAGCACCGCCCCGCGGCTGCGGCACGCCCGCAGCATGGACGAGGGCGGCCGTGGCCTGTTCCTCGTGGCCCAGCTGGCCCATCGCTGGGGCGCCCGGTACGTGGCCGACGGGAAGATCATCTGGGCCGAGCAGGAGATCCCGCCGCCCCACTGAGACCGCCTGATGCAGGGCGAACTCGTCGATGATTGACGGGAGTTGTGAAAGGTGACAAGAATTCAACTACTTCCCTGTGGCTGAGGTGGGCGAAGGGGCGCCAGGGGCCACGTTGCAAAGGGTCTGATCCGCCAACCGCCCCCGGAAACAGTGAAGTTGATGTGAAAGGCTGTGGTGGTCCGGCCGCGGGCAAGAGGGCTGTGGCGGTCACCGAGAGGAGAGCGCAGCGTGCGACAGGACGGCTTCCGCGCCGAGGAGATCGACACCAGCAGGCCGCACCCCGCCCGGATCTACGACTATCTGCTGGGCGGCAAGGACAACTACCCGGTGGACCGCGACGCGGGCGACGCCCTCGCCGCCGCGGCGCCCGAGGTGCGCATCGGCGTCCAGGCCAATCGCGCCTTCCTGCGCCGGGCCGTCCGCTACGTCGTCGGCAGCGGCGTCCGGCAGATCCTCGACATCGGCACCGGACTGCCCACCTCGCCCAACGTGCACGAGACGGCGGAGGAGCTGGCCCCGGACGTCCGGGTCGCGTACGTCGACAACGATCCGATCGTGCACACGCATGCCGGCGCGCTGCTCGGCGGCTCCGGCGGGCGAGGCATCGTGCTCGGGGACCTGCGCGACCCGCGGGCCGTCGTGGACCATCCCGGCGTCCGCCGGGTCATCGACTTCGACAAGCCCGTCGCCCTGCTGCTGGTGGCTGTCCTGCACTTCCTCACCGACGCGGAGCGGCCCGGGGAGGTCGTCGCCACCCTGTGCGACGCGCTCCCGGCCGGCAGCTACCTGGTGCTCTCGCACGCCACGGGTGACTTCGCCGACCGCAGCGCGGCCCAGGCCGTCTACACCAGGGCCACCGCCACCCTGAACCTGCGCTCGCACGCCGCGGTCGAGCGGTTCTTCGACGGCTTCGCGCTCGTCGAACCCGGCCTCGCCCAGGTTCCGTTCTGGCGCCCCGATGCCCCTCCGCCGGCCGGCTCCGACGCGATCGGCTTCTACGGCGGCGTGGCCCGCAAGGCGGCCTGAACGGTCGGCACACGCCATCTCGCCAACCGTGATCGGCTGAAACTAGTCCCCTGCTGAGCGTGGAAAACGGTGGGGGAGGCGGCTCACACCCCAAGGGGTGGAGAGTAACCCCTGGGAAAGCTGGGGCGTTTGGGGCATTGCGCCGTCGGTATCGATCAAAGTTCTCTACCACGTACTCCAGTTCGGGTGGCCAAATTCCGACGAAGTTGGCTCCTGGGCGGACTGTGCAACTTGTCCGGTATCCGCGATCGGCGGGATGGCTAGCATGAGCCGGGTGCCGTCCGGACGGAGGACCCACTCCCCGTGGGGAGCCGCTCCGACCTGCGGTCGATGCGTGCCGATCGACCTTGCCCTGCTCTCAAGGATCCAGAGGGACCGCGGAATGTCAGTGCCTGCTCCCACCAGCCAGCCCCGGACCGCCAAGGCGTCCCGCACCGCACGGGCCGTACCCCCGGCCGTGCTGCTGGTGACCGCCGCGGCGGCCGGCGGCGTCTCCGCGGCGGCGCCCGAGGCCGCCCGCGGCTGGACACTGGCGGTGGCCGGGGCCTCCTGGCTCTGTCTGTCCTGCGCCGTCCTGGTCGGCTCCCGACTCTCGCGGCGCGCCCGCCGCACCGCCGACCAGCAGGCGACGCAGATCAGCGCCCTCCACGCACAACTGGCCCAGCAGCACGCGGCCTCCCTGCACGTGGCGAACGTCGCCCTGCCGGCCGTGTCGAAACAACTGCTGGACGGGGCGAGCGCCGACGAGGCCCTGGCGGGCGCCGCCTCCGTCGCCGAACCCGAACTGCGGCGCATCACACACTCCTTCGCCACCCTCATGGAGGACGCCGTACGGCAGGCCGCCGCGGTCCGCTCCGAGCACGACGAGGCCCAGCGTGAGACGGCACAGGCGGCGGCGGAGCTGGAACGGTT
Organism: Streptomyces sp. NPDC004629; assembly: GCF_042873595.1. NCBI lineage: Bacteria > Bacillati > Actinomycetota > Actinomycetes > Kitasatosporales > Streptomycetaceae > Streptomyces > Streptomyces sp. NPDC004629. Next base: position 141,281 of record NZ_JBIALO010000016.1, read on the forward strand.
GACCGAGCGGACGCTGCCCGCCGCCATCGACCGGCTGCGCGAGGGCGCCTCGGCGGAGGTCGTGCTGGCCGAACTGGACTGGCCCACCCTGCCGTTGCTGCGCACGCCCGCGGAGCGGTTCATACGGGAGATGGCCCTCAGCGAGCGGCGCGCCGCCGCCGCGCAGGCCGCCTCCGCGAAGGCCCTGAGCCGGGTCCAGGCCAAGGCCGTCAGCATGCTCGCCGACCTCCGCGAGATGCAGGAACGGCACGGGGAGGAGGTCTTCGGCGATCTGCTGCGCCTCGACCACAGCACCTCCCAGCTCGGCCTCATGACCGACCGGCTGGCCCTGCTCATGGGCGGGCGCTCCAGCCGCGCCTGGAACAAGCCCATCGTGATGGAGAGCATCCTGCGCGGCGCGGTCGGCCGGATCGCCGCCTACCAGCGGGTCCGGATGCACTGCTCGACGCAGGCCGCGATCTCCGGCTACGCGGCCGAGGGCGTCATGCACCTGCTCGCCGAACTGATGGACAACGCCGCCAACTTCTCGCCGCCCATCGACGAGGTCCACGTCTACGTGGAGGAACGTACCGCCGGAATCGTCGTGACCATCGAGGACAGCGGCCTGAAGATGGCCGACGCCGCGATGCGGCACGCCGAGAAGGCGGTGGCGGGGCAGGCGACCGACCTCGCCTCGCTCCAGGGCACCCGACTCGGCCTGGCCGTGGTCGGCCGGCTCGCCGCCAAGTACCGCATCAGCATCAACTTCCGGCCCTCGTCGCGCGGCGGCACGGGCGTCGTCGTCCTGCTGCCGCCCCAACTGCTCGCCCAGCAGCGCGAGCCCGCCCCCACCACGACCGAGTCCCGCGCGGAAGCGGTGATCCCCACCCCGGGACCCGCCCCCGCCGTGGAGAGTGACCTGTTCGGCCCCGACCGCCCGGACACCCCGCGCGCGACCGAACCTGAGCCGTTCCTGCCGCGCCCGTCCGGCTCCACCCCCAACGGGCTGCCGGTGCGCGCCCCCGGCCGGACCATGGCCGAGGCCGAACTCGAACGACAGCAGCGCAAGTCGGCCGACGACGCCCCCGCGCGCGACGCATCCCGACCGGGCGCCCGCGGGGCGGCACGCGACGCGGGCGCGCGGTTCGGCGCCTTCCACCGCGGACGCCGGTCCGGCGCGGGCGGCGGCGTCCCGTCCGGCGAGGCGGAGCCCGAGCCGCCCGCCTCGGAGTAGCACCACGGCGCCTTCCGCACGGCGCCCAGAGCCCTGGCATCCCCTGCCCCCTCTTCGTGAGATTGGAGGAACGGGCCGGTGACCGGACAACCGGGCACCACCGTCCCATCACCTGCCATGCAGACCACCGACAACAGCCTGACCTGGCTTCTGCAGAACCTCCTGGAACGCACCCCCGGGACGCGTCACTCCCTGGTGCTGTCCCGGGACGGCCTGAAGCTCTGCTGGACCGTAAACCTGACGCTGGATCAGGCCGACCAGCTCGCCGCGATCTGCTCGGGCATCCAGGCCCTCGCCCAGGGCGCCTCCGTGGAGTTCGGCGACGGCACCGGCGGCGTCCGCCACTCCATGACCGAGTTCCACGGCGGGCTGCTGTTCATCGTGGAGGCCGGCGAGGGCGCGCACCTGGCCGTGGTCGCGGACGAGGACGCCGACCCGGGCGTGGTCGGCAACCAGATGACGGAACTGGTCGAGCAGATCGGCGAGCACCTGCGGGCCGAGCCCCGCCAGCCCATGGCGGGGAGTGCCTCCTCGTGATGCGCAGGCCCGTGGACACCGGTGATCCCGATCGGCTCTACACGGTCACGGGCGGGCGCAGCCGTGCCGACGATCCCTTCGACCTGGTCACCCTGGTGGTCAGCGAGTGCGAGCCGACCGCCGGCATGCAGTCGGAACACGTCAGGATCCTCGAACTGTGCCGGCATCCCACGGCCGTGGTCGAGATCGCCGCGGAGCTGAAACTTCCGATCACCGTGGTGCGCATCCTGCTCGGTGACCTGCTGGCCACCAGCCGGATCACCGCACGCCACCCGCGCGCGGCGCAATCCTTCGCTTCGCTACCCGAAACCGCCCTTCTCAAGGAGGTGCTCGATGGGCTCCGCAATCTCTGAGCTGCCTTCCAGCCGCGCGCCCTTGGCCGATGCCGCCGAGACCGGACTCAAGATCGTCGTCGTGGGCGGTTTCGGGGTCGGCAAGACCACCTTGGTCCGCTCGGTGAGCGAGATCCGGCCGCTGAACACCGAGGAGGTCATGACGCAGGCCGGTGTCGGCGTCGACGAGATCAGCGGGGTGCGGGCGAAGACCACCACCACTGTGGCCTTCGACTTCGGCCGGATCAGCCTCAACGACCGCATGGTCCTGTACCTGTTCGGCGCCCCCGGGCAGGAGCGCTTCTGGTTCCTGTGGGACCGGCTCTTCTCCGGCACGCTGGGCGCGGTCGTCCTGGTCGACACCCGGCGGATGAACGACTCCTGGTACGCGATCGACCGTCTCGAACAGCACCGGACGCCGTTCGTGGTGGCCGTCAACCGCTTCGACGACGACGCGTCGCGATACTCCCTGGACGAGATTCGCCAGGCGCTCACCCTGCCCGAGCACGTGCCGATGATCGAGTGCGACGCGCGGGTGCGGGCGTCGGGCAAGGACGTGCTGATCACGCTCGTGGATCACCTCTACCAGATGGCCGCGGTCAAGGAGAGCGCATCGTGACCGACACCGGATCCGACCCCACACCGCCCCCGGGCTGCCCGGCCCACGAGGGCGCGGTGCCGCTGGCCGGTCTGGAGTACCAGCAGACGCCCGCACAGCTGTACCGCAGCCTGCGGCGCGAGCACGGCGCCGTCGCGCCCGTGGTGCTGGACGGGGACGTGCCCGCCTGGCTCGTGCTCGGCTACACCGAGGTCAGCTATGTGACCAGCCATGACGAACTGTTCGCCCGGGACTCGCGGCGCTGGAACCAGTGGTCGGCCATTCCCGCCGACTGGCCGCTGCTGCCCTTCGTCGGCTACCAGCCCTCGGTCCTGTTCACCGAGGGCGAGGAGCACCGGCGCCGGGCCGGCGTGATCACCCAGGCACTGGAGGGCGTCGACCAGTTCGAACTCGCCCGCGACTGCCAGATCATCGCCGACCGGCTCATCGCCTCGTTCGCCGGCAGCGGCCGGGCCGAGCTGATGAGCGCCTACGCGCACGCCCTGCCGATGCGGGCCGCGGTGCAGATGTGCGGGATGCCGCACGAGGGCACCGACACCCAGCAACTCGTGGACGACCTGCGGATCTCGCTGGACGCCGCGGAGGGCGACGACCCGGTCGCTGCCTACACCCGGGTGGCGGAACGCATCCAGCGGCTGGTCAAGGAGAAGCGGGACAAGCCGGGCCCGGACGTCACCTCCCGGATGCTGCTCGACCCGGCCGGACTGACCGACGAGGAGATCGTCCAGGACCTGATCTCCGTGATCGCCGCGGCCCAGCAGCCGACCGCCAACTGGATCGGCAACACGCTGCGGCTGCTGCTCACCGACGAGCGGTTCGCGCTGAACGTCTCGGGCGGCCGGCTCAGCGTGGGCGAGGCGCTCAACGAGGTTCTCTGGCTGGACACGCCGACCCAGAACTTCATCGGCCGCTGGGCCGTGCGCGACACCCAGCTCGGCGGGCGGCAGATCCGGGCGGGCGACTGTCTCGTGCTGGGGCTGGCCGCGGCCAACACCGATCCGCAGATCTGGCCCGAGTCGCATGTCGGCGCGGAGAACTCAGCCCATCTGTCGTTCAGCAACGGTGAGCACCGCTGCCCCTACCCGGCCCCGCTGCTCGCCGACGTCATCGCCCGTACGGCGGTCGAGACGCTGCTGGAGCGGCTGCCGGACCTGGTCCTGGCGGTGGAACCGGAGGAGCTGACCTGGCGGCCGTCCATCTGGATGCGCGGCCTGACGGCCCTGCCGTCCCTCTTCACCCCGGTGGTGCAGTAGGGCACCCGTCGGAGGCAGCGGCGCACCCGTCCGTGACAGTGGCGCACCCGTCCCAGGCGGTGGCGCACCGGCCCCGTCCGGGGCCGGACGGCGAGCGGCACGGCGGACCGGGTCACGGCGGGCAGATCGTGACCCGGTCCGGCCGCGCGTGGCGGCCCGCCGGTCCGGGCGGCGCGCGACGTGCACCGGCGTCGCGCTCGGTCGACGTGTGTGACGGGCAGGTCGCCGTCGAGTCCGGTCACGCCGGACTCGGTGAGCTTCCGGCCCGCGCAACGCCCGAGCCGGAGGCGGCGCGGTGGCGTGCGGCCTGAACCGGGCACAGGGCTCAGAGCGCGTGCGGCCCGAACCCGGCGGGCTCAGGCGGTGTGCGGTGTGAACCGGGTGGGCTCAGGCGGTGTGCGGTGTGAAGCGCACCGGCAGCGACTGCGGCCCGCGGGTGAAGACGCCCTGTTCCACCGGGTCGAACCCGTCGGCCAGTCGGGCGTCGGGCATCGCGTCCAGCAACTGGTCGACGCCGATCTCGACCTCCGCCTTCGCCAGCAGCGCGCCCACGCAGAAGTGCCGGCCGAGCGCGAACGCCAGATGGTCGGCGGCGGCGGAGAAGGCGGTCGTCGTGGTCAGGTCCGTACGGAAGATGTCGAACCGGTCGGGATCGGCGTACCGGCCCTCGTCGCGGTTGGCGGCGCCGATCAGGCAGGTGACGGTCGCGCCCGCCGGTATGGTGCCACCGCTGAGCGTGACCTCGGTCGCCGACTGCCGCATGATCATGTGGACGGGCGGCGTGTAGCGCAGCGTCTCGGCGAACGCGCGGGGGATCAGGCCGCGGTCCTCGCGGACGGCGGCCAACTGCTCGGGGTGCGCGAGCAGGTTGGCGAAGATGCTGGCGATCGCCTTGTCGGTGGTCTCACCGCCCGCGGCGAGCAGCAGGCTGCAGAAGGCCTTGATGTCCTCGTCGCTCATCCGCACGCCGTCGACCTCGGCGGCGCACAGCGTGGACAGCAGGTCGTCGCCGAGGTTCTGGCGGCGCTCCCGGATGATCGGGATCATGTACTCGGCGAACTCCACCCGGGTGCGCTCACCGGCCGCCGCGACCTTCGGGTCACCGGACAGGTTGCCCAGGAAGGCGATGACCGACGTGTACCAGCCGTGGAACCGCTCGTGGTCGCCCTTGTCGAGGCCCAGCATGTCCGCGATGACGTTGACGGGGAAACGGGTCGCGTAGTCGTGGACCAGGTCCGCGGAGCCCGTGTGCCGGAAGGCGTCGATCAGCTCACGGGAGTTGCGCTCGATGACGGGCAGGAACTTCTCCTGCAGATCGCTGCCGCGGAAGGCCGGTGCGACCAGGGCCCGCCGTACGGAGTGCTCACGACCGGACAACTGCAGGATGGTCTTGCCGTGCACGGGCTCGATCTGCCAGTTGTAGTTGTCGGTGGTGAACTCCCCGTTCTTGTCCTTGAAGACGCGCTCCACGTCCTCGTAGCGCGAGATGATGTAGCTCTGGGTGGCGTCGTGCCAGATGAGGGGCGCGCTCTCCCGCATCACTCGGTAGGCAGGATAGGGATTCTCGGCGAACTCGGGCGAGAGTATGTCGGGTACCTGCTGAGCGGTGGACATGGGGCTCCTAGAGTGAGTCATGGCCTGCGGGCACAAGGTTATTGATCAACTACGCACCCCGACAGCCGTGTGTCCGCCTACTGGTCGCCTTACGGCCACCCTTGGCCGAAAACCGCCCATGACCGCGCGGTCGGACGGCGCTCCCGCGCGGCCGGCCGGACTCAGGAACCGTCGGCGGGCGTGTGCAGCCGGTCGACGTCGGTGCCGCCCGAGTAGAGCGTGGCCGCGTGCACGCAGGGGCCGCCGCCGCAGTCCGCGCAGTCCGGTCCGGCGCCCACCAACGGCGCGAGTTCGGCCCGCAGCGACCGAATGCGGGCGTCAACTCCCGTGGTGTTCCCGTGCTCTTGCGGCGACTCGTTCCGCATCGCGTATCAGTCCCTCCATCAGTAGCTTCCTGCTGTTGCGGCAGAAGTGGGTCTCGGTGGTGTCAAGGCGCCCGGTCTCGAAGTACTTGTTGGCGGCCTGGCCGCCACGGCAGTAGGCGAACAGGTCGCATGCGGCCCGGCACGCGTCGATCCCGGCGAGCGCCTCCGCGACCCACCCCGTGGCCGCGGCGCGGGCCAGGCATCCCGCCAGCCCGTGTTCCCGTACGTCACCGGTGGTGAAGGGTCCGTGCCGGGGCGAGGAGAAGCCCGCGAGGTCCGGGCTCATCGGCACCACCTGCCCGTCCCAGGTGACCATCGGCAGCGGATCGACCGGCCGGTCGGCCAACCGGTCGGCCCGGCCGGCGAGTTCCGCCCTGATGTACCGGTGCGCGTGCTCCACGTCGCGCAGCGACATGCCCGGGTCGGCCCGGCCCAGGGCGGCCAGTTCGGCCCAGAACTCCGCGGGGTCCCCGTCGTCACGGACGGTACGGGAGTTGACTCCCTTGCGTTCCACGAGGTTCACGCCGAGCACCCGGCAGCCCAGACGGGCGAACCACCGGTGCAGTTCGGCCGCCCGGCGCGGGCTCGGGTCGGTCACGACGGCGATGGCGCCGAACGCGATGCCGTGGTCCCGGAGCAGCCCGATCCCGCGCAGCGCGCGACCGGTCGCGTCCCGGCCGCCACGGTCCAGCCGCCCCGAGCCGGGGCCGGGACCGTCGACGCTGACGGACACCTCGATGCCCCGTTCCACGAACAGCCGGCACCACGCTTCGTCGATGAGCGTGGCATTTGTCTGCACGGCATGACGCACCGGGTGGGCACGGCCCTCGGGGAACCGGTCGAGCAGCCCGCGCAGCCGGGACAACCCGGTGGCCAGCGGCTCTCCGCCGTGCCACAGCACCTTGACCGGGTGGTGCGTCGACCAGGAGTCGACGGTCCGCGCGACGGCGTCGGCGACGTCGTGGGACATGAAGCGGGCAAGGCCTCGCGCGGGCAGATAGCAGTAGGAGCAGTCGAGGTTGCACAGCGGCGTGGGTTGCAGCAGGACGAGGGAACCCGTGCGGGCCAGCCGCGCCGTGGGCTCCGGCGGGGACGGTGGCGACGACCGTTTCATGGGCTCCCCGCTTCCCCGGACGCGTCACGGATCACCGCGTCCCCGGGGCGGCCGGCGACGGGCTGCCCGCCACCCGTCGCTCCGGTCACCTGCCCGGCTGCGGTGAGGAGTTCGCGTGTCTCCTCCTCACCGTAGTGGTCGGCGAGCCCCTTGTAGAGACGCAGGGCCTGACGATGGGCGGCCACGGCCTCCGCGCGCCGGCCCGCGCTCAGGAGCGTGGATCCGAGGTCGTTGGCGGCGACGGCCTGCCGGTGCCGGTCGTCCAGGTCCGCGTAGGCGCGGACGGCGCGCAGATGGGCGGCGACGGCCTCGTCGTACCGGCCCAGTGCGGCCAGCGCGAGACCCGAGTCGTTCCAGGTCGTGGCGAGGCGTTCTGGGTCGCCCACCTCCTCGAAGACCGCGCGGGCGGACGCGTGCGCCGCCAGCGCCTCCCGGGGCCGCCCGGTCTCCCGGAGCGCCCGCCCGAGGTTGTTCCGCGTGGTGGCCGCGCGGTGCCGGTCCCCGGTCGAACGGAACATCTCCCAGGCGCGGGTGTGCGCGACGACCGCCTCCTCGAACCGGCCCTGCTTGAACCGGGCGCGGCCGAGGTTGTTCCAGGTCGACGCTTCGGTATGGGAATTGCCCGTCGCACGGGCCAGATCACCGGCCTGCCCGTGGGCCTCGACCGCCTGGCAGATGCGCGGCCGCCACACCCAGGGCCCGCAGCATCGCCTCCAGCAGTTGTTCGGGCCCGGCGGGCGTCTCGTCGTAACCGTGGCAGTCCACGAACAGCGCGCCGCCCGGGAACCAGCCGCGTTCCCGCGCCGCATGGGCGGCCCGCACCGCCAGCGCGGTCTTGCCCACGCCGCCCAGCCCGGCCACCGCGGTCACCGCGACCGGGGTGCCGGCCGTGCCGGGCGGGGCCAGGGCCGCGAGCAGGGAGGCGAGTTCTTCCTCGCGTCCCGTGAACTCGCTCGCCGCCGGCGGGAGCGCGTCCTCTACGTGCGGCATGGGCCCGTAATGGTGGTGATGTTCCACCTTCTTCCCGATCGCCTCGCCACGGAAGGTGCCGTTCCTGAAGTCGATCCGGTCGCCGCCGTAGGTGTCCCCGTCCACAGGACACATCATCACCCCGCCCGGACGCCCGGCGAAGTCCGTTACGGTTCGACCGCGCCCCGAAGGGGCGCGGGGAACTGCGCGACGTACTCCCCGCTGCCGGGCTGCTGTTCACCCGGCGTTCGGCCGCGTGTCAGCCGTTGGTTCGCGGGCCACCTCGCCGCGTTCTGGATCAGCGGACTACCATGCGCATGCGTTCGTGGGCGGCACATGGGGGAGGCGCGGTTGTCCGGCAGCTCGCGTGAAGGTTCGGCAGGCATGACGGCCCGGGGCATACGGACCGTGGAGGACGGCCGGGGAGGGTGGGCGAGGCTGCCGCGCGGTGTGCGGCTGTACCGGCTACGATCCGACGGCTCCGTCCTGCTCGGCGACCGTGACGGGGCCCGGGAGCTGGGACCCGAGCGGGACCTGCTCCGGTTCATCGACGACGGGCAGTTCGCCCACTATCTCGTCGGGGACGCCGCCACGTCCCCCGAGCGTCCCTCCAACGCCACCGTCAAACTCGGCATCGTCGGCCCGCGCAGCGCCTTCACCCCGCATGCGCACGGCGGGGAGCACTACGTCCTCAGCCTCGGGTACGCGGCCTGCGGTCTGTACGACGGGGAGCGCGGCCGGGTCACCGAAGTGCCGCTCGCGCCGGGCGAATTGATCCGCATCCCGGAGATGATGCCGCACTCCTTCGCGAACCGGGACACCACCCCGCTGACCATCCTGGCCGCCAACACCGGCTACGGCATCGACCACGAGGACTACGCGATCACCGCACCCGAGGCGGAGCGCAGGGCGGCCCAAGGCGCGTACGGCAGCGCCGGGCCGCCCACGGGCGCGAGCACCCTCGCCCGTACCGACTACCTCGAACTCGCCGCCGCCCTGCGCGACATCGAGCGGGTCCAGCAGGCGCGGGGACCGGGCGTCACCACCGTGCGCGAGCGGCTGGCCGCCCGGCTGCGCCGGCTCGCACAGCAACTGGAGGGCCGTCGATGATCTGCCCGCACTGCGAGAAGTCTCTGCTGCGCAAGGAACGGCCCGGCAACACATGCGGCACGTGCGGACGCCGATACGCCCTCGACCCCAAGACCAACCCGCTGGGCCTGCACGACCTGCGGGTCCGCCGGATCGCCGCCGGGCTCACCCAGGACGGCCGACTGCCCTGCACCCCGGGCCAGTTGTGGTACGCCCTGGCGCGCAAGTCGCTGCGGGACACCCGGGTCGACACGGGCTGCGCCATCGTGCTGGGTGTCTTCGGCGCCATCGCCGCGCTCATCGCGGTGGGTTCGGAGGTCGTGGCGTTCGGCGTCGTCGGCGGCCTGTTGCTGCTCGCGGCGCTCGGCTTCGTGGTCGCGCGGACGATGGGCGTCGGCCGGGGCCGTCCCCGGCTCAGCCGGGCGGCCTTCCGCACCGGCCCGCTGGAGGAATGGAAGAGCGTCTACGGCTCGCTGCCGCCCGGGGTGATCGACGACAGCCGCTATCCGTCCCCGGACGCCGTCCCCACGCACGGCGCAGCCGGCCCGGCACCGGCCGCCCCGTCCGACGGGCTCGTGCTGGTCTGCCCCGACCGCTCCGTCGCCGTCTTCCTCGACGCGGCGGGCCTGACCGCCCGTCATCGGCTCACCCTCGTCGCCGACCCGGCCGCCCTGCCCGCCGCACCCGGCGCGGGCCCCGTACTGGTCCTCCACGACGCGGACGCCCGCGGCCTGCTGCTCGCCCGCCGCATCCGCACCGCGCAGCCGGGGCGCCGGGTCGTCGACGTCGGGCTTCCGCTCGCCGCCGTACACGGTCTCGCGCGGGCCGTGCCCGTGCGCGGCGAGCCGCCCGGTTCGGTCGTCATGGCCCGGCTGCGCGACAGCGGGGAGTTCAGCCGCGACCAGCTGAGGTGGCTGGCCAAGGGCTGGGGGTTCCCGCTCGTCGGGGTGCCGCCCGCCAAGCTGCTGGCCGTCGTCTCCCGGGCCGTCGAGCGGGCCGGCGCGGCGGCCGATACGCAGCGGCGGCGGGCCGCGGACGTCGGATTCCTGACCTGGCCGCAGGAGGACGGATGATCTGCCCCAACTGCCAGGCGTCCCTGCTGCGCAAGGAACGCGCGGGCGGTGTGTGCGCCGCCTGCGGGCGCGCCTTCGCCCTCGATCCCAAGGTGCACGGCCGCGGCATGCACGACACCCGCATCCGGCGCATCGCCGAGAAGGCCACCGACGCAGGCCGCCGGAAGGTCACCGTCACCCAGCTGTGGTACCTGGCCCGCAACGCCAACCGCACCTGGACGGCGGCCCCGGCGAGCGGACGCCCCGCGTGGGTCGGCCGCTCGGTGGCGGTGGTCCTCGTCGCCGGTCTTGTGGTGCTGGCGTTCCTGGTCGAAGAAAGGTCCCTCTTCGGTCTCCTCTGGTGGGTGAGCGCGGCCGTGGCCGCCCTCGTGTATGTGGTGGCCAAGGGCAAGCCGTACCGTCCCGCGCGCCGCGCCGGTGCCTATCTGTCGCCCTCGCTGCGGGACTTCCGGGCGATGATCTGCGTGCGCTGGGTCGAGGCGTACGGAAGCCTGCCGCCCGCAGTCGTCGACGACGAGATGTACCGGGAGCCGGGCGCGGGCAGGGTGCGGCGCACCGGCGGGCAACCGGAGCCGGAGGCGGTCGAGTTGCTCTGCCCTGACCGCGCCGTCCGGGTCTTCCTGTCGGCGAACGGACTTCCCCGGCGGCTGAACCTGACGCTCGCCGCCGACCTGGACGAACTCTCCGGGACCGGACCCCTCGTGGTCCTCCACGACGCGAGCCTGCGCGGGCTCCGGCTGGTCGCCGACGCCCGCGCGAGCCGGCCACCGCGGGCGGTCGTGGACGCGGGGCTGCCGGTGCGTGCCGTCGTCGGCAACAGCGCGGCCGTGACGCTCCACGAGGAACCGCCCGCGAGCGTGCTGCGGGAGCGGCCGCCCTGGCTGGCACGGATCGCCCGGACCGCACCCGAGGAGGCGGAATGGCTGATCCAGGGCTGGCGCAGCCCCGTCGCCGCGGTCCCGCCCGCCCTGCTGGCCTCGGTCGTCGAGCGAGCCGTCCGGGAGGCCCGCGGCGCCGCCGACCCGGAGCGGCAACCGGCCGCCGCGGTCGGTTTCATGAGCTGGCCGCGGCCCGCCGAACCACCGCTGACGAAGGACGGGACCTGACATGCCGACGGCCACGCGATCCACGAACCCGGTCGGCCGGCTGCTGCTGGAGCGGGCGATCACCGTCGCCGCACGCCGCGCCGCCACCCCCGGCGGCCTCCGCTTCACCGAGCGGCAGCTGTACTACGAGACCTGCCGGGTGCTGCGCCCGACACCCGCACCGGTGCGGCGCATCCCGTACAGTCCGGCCCCGCCGCTGAGGCTGTCCCGGTTCACCGAGGTGCTGCACGGCAGGGAGCCGGCCGGAATGCTGCCCGCCGCGGCCCCGGGCCGCGCGCTCGGCGGGCCCTCGCGCGAGCCCGACCTGTACGCGTACGGGCTGCCCCGGCTGCTGATCTGCCAGGACCGTGCCATCGCCCGGATGCTGCTGGCCAACCATGTGCATCTGGAGGCGGCCTGCCCCGTGCTGAGCGCCGAGGACGATCTGCCGCTCGACTCCCGGCTGGTGGCGGCCATGGAGCGCGCCGGGGACGCCACCGTGCACGTCCTGCACAACGCCGGCCCCTCCGGGATCGCCCTGCCCGCGCGGGTGCGTAAGGCGCTGGGTCCGGTGCCCGTCCGGGTCGTCTCGCTCGGTCTTGTGCCCCGGCACGTCCAGGCGCTGCGCCTGGTGTCCGGGCGCCGACCCGGCCCGGTGCCGCCGCTCGGACCCGTGCCGCGCGGGCTCAGGCCCTCGGAGGTCGACTGGCTCGCCGACGGCCGGTTCGCCGAAGTCGCCGCGGTACCGCCCGCGCGGCTGCTGCGCGCCGTGCTGCGCCTCACCCGCGGGACCCGGCCGGCCCGCCACTCCGTCTGGGGCGGGCTGCGTGAGCTGCGCACCGCCGGCTTCCTGACCTGGCCCGACACATGATCTGCCGCGATGTCCGACCCGGCCCCGCACCGCAGCGACGCCTGACCCGACCCCGCCCCGAGGACCGTATGCCCGAGCACCGCAGACCCAAGGACCGAAGCGCATGATCCGCCCACGCGAAATCGGCTACACGGACGAACTGCTCGCCGACCGCAGCGTCCACCGCACCTACGAGGACGGCCGGCAGGAGTGGCGTCGGCGCGGCCCGGCCGGCGTGGTGCACTGGCGCGACGACCAGGGAGGCACGGGCACCGACGAACTGCTGGGCGACAAGATCGTCAAGCGCACGCTCGCCGACGGCACGGTGACCTACGGGCGGGACCTCGGCTACGGCCGGACCGTGTGGGGACGCGGCGAAACCCTCCTGATCAACCGGACGTCGTTCGGCGGCCGGATGGGCGCCGTCCTCGTCGGCCTCGGCGTGGCGGGTCTCGCCGTCACCGCCGCCCAGCTGCCGCCGCTCAGCCTGACCCCGGAGGAGGAAGAGGAACTGCGCCAGCAGGCGCAGGCCTCGTCCTCCGGCGGGGGCGACGGCGGCGACGACGGTGGCGGCGACGACGGTGGCAGCGGCGACGGCGGCAGCGACCACGGTGGCAGCGACGTGGACTGGGACGGCGGGGACTGGGGCGACGACGACGGCGGCTGGAGCGACGACGACTTCGGCTGACGGCCCGCCCCTCGGCCCGACGGAAGGACGCGTGCACCCGGTGGCCGGGCACGCGGCAACAGGAAAGGACCTCAGATGGCGCGCTTCTGCGTCTGTCTCGCGTCGGGAACCGGGCCCGCCGACGGCCGGCCCGGCGCGGCCGATCTGCACCTCGCCGCCATGGGCGCCCCGGCGATCGCGCCGGGACTCGGACTCGTGCGGGGCGAACCCGGCCACGCCGAGGGGCCGTTCGACGCGCACGGGATGCGAGCCGTCGGAGAGGTCACCCTGCACAACCGCGCCGAACTGCGCGCCGCCCTCACCGCCGACGGCGCCCCCGCCCCGCCCGAGGCCGCCGACGGCGAACTGCTGCTGCGCTGCTGGGCCCGGCTCGGCGCACGCGGCGTCGCGCTGGCCGAGGGCATGTTCGCGCTCGCCGTCCTCGACGGCGACGACCTCGTGCTGATCCGCGACCACGTCGGCGCCCGCACCCTCTTCTACGCCCGTGCCGCGGACGCCTGGGCGGCCGCCACCTCGCTGCGCGCCCTGCGCCGCTGGCCCGCGCTGGGCACCCGCATGAACCTGTCCGCCGTACGCTCCTTCCTCACCTTCGCCTATCTGCCCGGTGACGAGACGCTGCTGGAGGGCGTGCGCGAAGTGCTTCCCGGCCGGGTGCTGCGGCTCGCGGCCGACGGGACCGTGACCGAGACGGTCCACTGGGAACCCCGGGAGCGGCTCGACGGGCCGGCCCGCGGATCCGACGACCACGTCCTCACCCTGCGCGCCCTCCTCGAAGAGGCCACCGCACGACGGCTGCCCGACGCCGAGCCCGTCGGCGTCCTGCTGTCCGGCGGGATCGACAGTTCCCTCGTCACCGCGCTCGCCGCGAAGCTGCACAGCCACCCCGTGCACACCTACTCCATCAGCTTCGGCGACGAACTGCCCAACGAACTCGGCTACTCGGGCCTCGTCGCCGCCCACTGCCACACCCGGCACCGGGTGCTGACGGTGTCCGGCACGGCGGTCGCCGCCCGGCTCGCCGACACGGCCGCCCTGCTCGACAGCCCGGTCGGCGACCCGCTGACGGTGCCGAACCTGATGCTCGCCGAAGCGGTCGCCGGCGACGGGCTGCGCACCGTGCTCAACGGGGAGGGCGGTGACCCGGTGTTCGGCGGGCCGAAGAACCTCCCCATGCTGGTCCAGGAGATGCACGCCGGGACTCCGGGAGCGCACGGGTCGCCCTGGTACCAGGACCGGGCCACCGCCTATCTGCGGTCCTACCGCAAGTGCTGGACCGACCTGCCGGACCTGCTGACCGCCGGTGCGCTGTCCGCGCTGGAGTCGGCGCCGCCCCCGCAGCGCTTCGTCGAGCCGTACCTCACGGGCCCGGACCGGATGACCCACCTCCTCAACCAACTGCTCCACTGCAATCTGCGCACCAAGGGCGCCCATCACATCCTCACCAAGGTGGAACGGCTGACCGCGTCCCAGGGAATCCAGGGCCGCGCCCCGCTGTTCGACCGGCACGTGGTGGACCACGCCTTCGCCACCCCGCCCGCGCTCAAACTCCGGGGCACGGCCGAGAAGTGGGTGCTGAAGGAAGCCGTACGGGACCTGCTGCCCGCCACCGTCGTGGACCGGCCCAAGAGCGGAATGCGGGTTCCGGTGCAGCAGTGGCTGAACGGGCCGCTGCGTGAGCTGGGCGGCGACCTGCTGCTCGGCCGGGACGCGCGACGACGGGGGCTGTTCCGGCCGGACACCGTACGCACCTGGTTGCGCGGCGAGGGCACGCTGCTGCCCCGGCAGGGCGGCAAGCTGTGGCTGGTGCTCACCCTGGAGCTGTGGTTGCGGGCGTACGACCTGTGAACCTCCGCCTGTGAACCTCCACGAACGGACCGAGGAGACGACCGACTCGTGAACACCCTTCTCATCGACCCCCGCACCGGCCGGGACCGGGGCACCGCCCCCGTCGCGCGCGAGAGCGAGGTGCGGTCGGCGGTCGAGGCCGCCCGCGCCGCCCTGCCCGGCTGGCGCGGCCTGACCCCCAGGGAGCGGTCCCGGCGACTGGAGCGGCTGGCCGCGCAGGTGGAGCAGCACGCCGACGCGTACGTCGCACGGGAGGCCGCAGGCACCGGCAAGCCCGACAGCGAGACCACGGGCGAGGTGGAACAGGTCGCCGACCTCTTCCGGTTCTACGCCTCCGCCGTCCGCGCCCAGTCGGCACCGGCCGCCGGACGGCTGGTCGACGGCCACGAGAGCTGGGTGCGCTTCGAACCCCTCGGGGTCGTGGGCGTCGTCGTGCCCTGGAACTACCCGCTGATGATGGCCGCCTGGCGGTGCGCCCCGGCCCTCGCCGCAGGCAACACGGTGGTCGCCAAACCCGCCGAGACCACCCCGGACACCCTGCGACTCCTCGCCGAGCACGCCGCCGAAGCGCTCGGCCCCGACGTCCTCACCGCGCTGCCCGGCGACCGGCAGACCGGCCGGCTGCTGGTCGAGGCCGACGTCGACATGGTCGCCTTCACCGGCAGTGCGACGGCCGGGGCCGATGTGGCGGCACGTGCCGCCGGGCGCAGGGTCAGTCTCGAACTCGGCGGCAACGCCCCCGCGCTGGTCCTGCCCGACGCGCCCGAAGGCACCTGGGCCCAGCTGGCCCGCGCCTGCACCTACAACGCCGGGCAGAGCTGCGCCGCTCCCGCCCGGGTCATCACCCTGCGGGAGAACTACGAGTGGACGGTGGAACAACTGGCCGCCGCGGCCCGTGACCGCCTCGCGGGACGGGACTTCGGACCGCTCAACAACCCGGACCAGCTGGCCCGCTACGACGGCATCGTCAAGGCGTCCGCCGCCGGCCGGAACATCGCCGTCGGCCTCGCACCGCGGCCCGGCGAGGAGGACGGCTTCTGGCGGCCCGCCCGGATCCTGGCCGACCTCCCCGACGACGACCCGGCGGTGGTGGAGGAGGTCTTCGGCCCGCTGCTCACCGTGCAGTGGGCCGCCGGCCTGGACGCGGCCGTGGCGCTCGCCAACTCCGTGCCGCAGGCGCTGGCGGCGAGCGTGTGGACCGGCGACCTGACCACGGGACTCGATCTCGCCGGTCGCCTGAACGCGGGGGAGGCCTGGCTGAACTGCCACCTGGTGCAGACCGCCGAACTCCCGCACGGCGGCCGGGGGGCCTCGGGCCACGGCACCGACCTGAGCACACTGGCCCTGCACGAGTACCAGCGCCCCAAGACGATCACCGCCCGCCTGACACCGGGAGCGTGAGCCCCCTTCCACCCCCCTGACTCGCCAGCGGTCACCTGAACCCACCGCGGCATCAGGCGAGCGGGTGGGCCCGAACTCACGGCGGCATCAGGCCGCCGGGGTGTCCGGAACTCATGGTGGTGTCAGGCGAACGGGTTGGGCCACGCGGCGGCATCAGGCGAGCGTGGTGGTCGGAACTCACGGTGGTGTCAGGCGAACGGGTTGGGCCACGCGGCGGCATCAGGCGAGCGTGGTGGTCGGAACTCACCGTCGTATCACGCCGACGGGGTGGCCCGAACCCGCCGCGGCATGACGCCGGGTGTGGGAGTGAGGCGGGCCGTCGCTGCCCGCGGCACGACGCGGGGTACCCGGGCCGCCAGGCCTTGGCGGGCCGCCGTTCGGTGTCGGCGCCGTGCTGTCGTGCGCCCATGGGCGGCCGCCTTCGGTGCGGCCGTGAACGGCGTGACGCCGCCGGCCGGGCGACTTCCGGCGTGTGCGGCAGGGCCGGTCCGGCGGTGCGCCGGTCCCGGAACTGGTCGACGGATTGCGGCCCGGCAGCCTCCTCGGCCCGCGCCCACCAGGCCGCCCGCCCGTCCGCCGACGCCCCACTCCGCGGTCACCGGCCGGGACGACCGCCGCGACGGGTCGCAGCCCGCGCACTGCCCGCCTCCCCCTGACGGCGGGCAGCCCCCCGCCGTCCCACGACCCCGTCGATCCTCGTGCGGGCGCACGTGAACGTCGGTCGTGATGCCAACAGGTACCGGACCACGGGACGTTCGGGCCCGTGGTCCGGGACCTGCAGCCCCTCCGCACGGTCTCGACGGCGCGGGACATTGAAGACGCAACGAGAGTCGACCGCATCCTGCGTGACACACCCTTCGGAAGGGATGAGCACCATGGCCGTGCACGACCAACCCCACCCGCACCGGGTATTCCGCTTCCCGTCCCCGCGCAGGGCGGCAACGGCTCCCGCCACCGACGAGACGACCGCCGCCGCGCCCGCCACCCGCGCGTACGCGTTCGCCGGGCTCCGCATCCTGACCGCGTTCGTCTTCCTGTGGGCGTTCCTGGACAAGACGTTCGGCCTTGGCTACGCGACCCCGTCCGGCAAGGGCTGGATCGACGGTGGCTCACCCGCCGAGGGGTTCCTCAGCGGTGTCGCGGCCGGACCCATGAGGTCCACCTTCCACGACTGGGCCGGGGCAGCCTGGACGGACTGGCTGTTCATGCTCGGTCTGCTCGGCATCGGCCTCGCCCTGCTCGCGGGCATCGGCCTGCGGCTCGCCGCGGTCGGCGGCACCGCCATGATGGCGCTGATGTGGATCGCGGAGTGGCCGCCGGCCAAGCACCTGTCCGACGGGTCGCCGAGCATGTCGACCAACCCGTTCGCGGACTACCACGTGATCTACGCCGTCGTCCTGATCGCCCTCGCCGCCGCGGGCGCCGGCGCCACCTGGGGTCTGGGGAGGGTCTGGGCGCGGCTGCCCTTCGTCAGCCGCAACCGCTGGCTGCTGTGAGGGCCGCACGCCCTCCCCACCGGGGCACCTCCGCTCACCGGCGGGGGTGCCCCGCACCCTTGCGCGCCCCCCGGCGGCACGACGCGGGGGAGCGGCCGTTCACCGAGAAAGAGGAGGCATCATGCGCGCCCGAGCCGTGCTGGACGCAGCCACCGTGGAGCCGCTGCTCGCGGCCGCCGTCGCGGCACCGTCGATCCACAACACCCAGCCCTGGCGTTTCCGTGTGGACCCCGACAGCCAGGTGCTGGAGGTCCACTCGATGCCGGGGCGCACACTGCCGCTGACCGATCCCACGCACCGCGCCCAGTATCTGTCCGTGGGCGCCGCCGTCTTCAACCTCCGGCTCGCCGCCGTGCACCTGGGCCGGCGAGCGGAGGTGCGGCTGCTGCCTGACCCGCACCAACCCGGCCTGCTGGCCGCCGTACGGCTGACCGACCCGCTCGGCATGGACGAGGAACACCTGGACCGCGGTCTCCACGAGGCCATCGCACGACGGCACACCAGCCGGATGCCGTTCACCGGACGCCCGGTGCCCGAGCCGGTCGTGGCGGAGATGGCGGCGGCCGCGCAGGCCGCCGCCGCCCGCCTGCACATACCGGACATCGCCGGTACGCGGCGGCTGCTGCGCCTGACCGCCGCGGCCGAGGCGCGCAACCACGCCCACCCGGCACGCACGGCCGAAACCCTCGCCTGGATCAACGCCCCGGGCGCGAACACCCCCTACGGCATTCCCCTCACCGCCCTCGGCCCGTCCGACGCGGGCAGGCGGATACCGATGCGGGACTTCACCGGACCCCTGCGCCTCGTTCCCCGGCCCGCCGTGTGGTTCGAACGCCATGTCCAACTGGCCCTGCTGTGGACGCCCCACGACCGGAGGGACGACTGGCTGAGGGCCGGGCAGGCGCTGCAGTACGTGCTGCTCACGGCGACCGCCCACGGTCTGCGCACCTCACTGCTGCACCAGGCCATGGAGTGGCCCGACCTGCGGGCCGCGACGGCCCCGCCGCACCACAAGCGGTGCCATCCGCAGATGCTGATCCGGTTCGGCTACGGACCGGACGGCACCGGCACACCGCGAGGCCCCGGGCTGCCCGCTCCCGCCGCCGGGTGAAGAGGGCCCGTTGGGCCCCATCCGAGGGCCGATCCGGGGCTGTTCGGCCCTATCAGCCCCGGGTGCCCCTGCGGCGATCATGAGGCGGCGGCCGGGAAGGCCAGGTTGACACCCGCATCCATGGCACTTCCCGGTTCGCCGTCCGATGGCAGAAGGGGAGGACACCGTCCGGTGGACGAGACGCAGCAACAACAGGTGGAGACCGAACGGTCGGGGGAGACGGCGGTGATCTCCGCGCCCGCGGGGACGTCCCGCCGCGGAGCGAGGGCGGTGGGCGGACGGCCGTCGTGGACGGAGTGGCTGACGACCACGGACCACAAGAAGATCGGGACGATGTACCTGGTCAGCGCGTTCGTGTTCTTCGTCGTCGGCGGGGTGATGGCGCTGCTGATGCGCGCCGAGCTGGCCAGGCCGGGCCTGCAGATCATGTCGAACGAGCAGTTCAATCAGGCGTTCACGATGCACGGCTCGATCATGCTGCTGATGTTCGCGATGCCGCTGTTCACCGGTTTCGCCAACTGGATCATGCCGTTGCAGATCGGCGCGCCGGACGTCGCCTTCCCCCGGCTGAACATGCTGGCCTTCTGGCTGTTCCTGTTCGGCTCGTCGATCGCGGCGTTCGGCTTCCTCACCCCGGACGGTGCCGCCGACTTCGGCTGGTTCCTGTACGCCCCGCTGTCGGACGCCGTCCACTCGCCGGGCCTCGGCGCCGACCTGTGGATCATGGGCGTGGCGCTGTCCGGCTTCGGCTCGATCCTGGGCGCGGTCAACTTCATCACCACGATCGTGTGCATGCGCGCGCCGGGCATGACGATGTTCCGGATGCCGATCTTCACGTGGAACGTGCTGCTGACCGCACTGCTGGTCCTGATCGTGTTCCCGGTCCTGGCCGCGGCGCTGTTCGCCCTTGAGTGCGACCGCAAGTTCGGCAGCCACATCTTCGACGCCGCCAACGGCGGTGCGCTGCTGTGGCAGCACCTGTTCTGGTTCTTCGGGCACCCGGAGGTGTACATCCTGGCGTTGCCGTTCTTCGGCATCGTCTCCGAGGTCATCCCGGTCTTCTCCCGCAAGCCGATGTTCGGCTACATGGGCCTGATCGCCGCGACCATCGCCATCGCCGGCCTGTCCGTGACCGTGTGGGCGCACCACATGTATGTCACCGGCGGTGTGCTGCTGCCGTTCTTCTCCTTCATGACCTTCCTGATCGCGGTCCCGACCGGGGTGAAGTTCTTCAACTGGATCGGCACCATGTGGAAGGGCTCGTTGTCCTTCGAGACACCGATGCTGTGGACCACGGGCTTCCTGATCACGTTCGTCTTCGGTGGCCTGACCGGAGTGATCCTTGCGTCACCGCCGATGGACTTCCACCTCTCCGACTCGTACTTCGTCGTCGCCCACTTCCACTACACCGTCTTCGGCACGGTCGTGTACGCGATGTTCGCCGGATTCCACTTCTGGTGGCCCAAGTTCACCGGCAAGATGCTCGACGAGCGCCTCGGGAAGATCACGTTCTGGACGCTCACCCTGGGCTTCCACCTGACCTTCCTGGTCCAGCACTGGCTCGGCGTGGAGGGCATGCCCCGCCGGTACGCCGACTACCTGGCCGCCGACGGCTTCACCGCCCTCAACACCCTGTCCACGGTAGGGGCGTTCCTGCTCGGCCTCTCGGTCCTGCCCTTCTTCTACAACGTCTGGAAGACCGCGAAGTACGGCAAGCCCGTCGAGGCCGACGACCCCTGGGGCTACGGCCGTTCGCTGGAGTGGGCGACCTCCTGTCCGCCGCCGCGCCACAACTTCGCCATGCTCCCTCGCATCCGCAGCGAGTCCCCGGCGTTCGACCTGCACCACCCCGAGATCGCCGCGTTCGAGGAGGCGAGGTAGTCCATGCCCCAAGCGGTTCTCGCCCTGGGACTCGCGGCGGTGACCGTGTCGGGCGCCGTCTGGTACCTGCCGGCGCTCGCCGACCTGCGCGCGGGAGCCGACCGGCCCGTCTCCCGGCGCGGCGCCGCGACGGCCTGTGTCAGCGGCTGGACCACGAGCGGGATCGTCGCGGCACTGCTGCTCGTCTCGCAGTCGTGGTGGACGCCTTGCGCCGCGGCGGTGGCCGGCGCGGTCGTCACGGTGGGCCTTCGAGCCCGCGCGGCTGTGCAGCGCCGCCGCGAGGCGCGTGAATCGGCGCGTGGCTGGGCGGAGTTGGGCCGCGCGCAGCAGGCAGCCGGTCCCGCGCGTGCCCGGACCGTCGTCGCCCTGCTCATCGGCCTCGGGCCCGCTGTCGCCGTCGTGGCCCTCGGGGTGGTCGCGTGGCCCGAGCACGCAACGGACCGGTGGGCGGTCGCCGTCCTTCCCGCCGCCGTGGTCGGGCTGTCGCTCGCCGCGGCCGTCGCGTACCTCCGGATGACCCGGAGCGCACACCGCCGCCGCATCGGCACGGTCGGCCACCGCCGGTGAGGTGCACAGCACCCGGGCGGGCGCTGTGCGGCCTTATCGAGGGCTCTCGGCGGCACGGTCGCGTGCCGTGCCGATCTCCGCGTACGCCGCGTCCCGGCCCTCCCAGTGCGAGCCCTCGACCGACTTGCCCGGCTCCAGGTCCTTGTAGACCTCGAAGAAGTGTGTGATCTCCAGCCGGTCGAACTCGGGTACGTCGGCGATGTCCTGGACGTCCTGGTACCGCGGGTCGTGTGCGGGCACACACAGGACCTTCTCGTCCGGTCCCGCCTCGTCCTTCATGCAGAACATGCCCACCGCCCGGCACTCGACGACGCACCCGGGGAAGGTCGGATCA
Source organism: Streptomyces sp. NPDC004629 (assembly GCF_042873595.1). Lineage (NCBI taxonomy): Bacteria > Bacillati > Actinomycetota > Actinomycetes > Kitasatosporales > Streptomycetaceae > Streptomyces > Streptomyces sp. NPDC004629. The sequence continues at coordinate 162,717 of NZ_JBIALO010000016.1, forward strand.
CCGGTCAGGACAAGGGCGTCGAGCGGATCGCCGTCGCGGCCGAGCGTGCCTTCGATATAGCCGTAGTCGGCCGGGTACTGGGTGGAGGTGAACAGCATCCGGTCCAGCCGGATGCGATGGAGGATGTGGTCCATCTCGTACTTGTTGCGGGAGCCCTGGGGGATCTCCACGATCACATCGAAGTTCACGACGTCCTCCTCCTGTGGTTCCCCGTACCTCCAGTGTGCCCCTCGGCTGGGCCAGGGCCAGTCGCCGCCCGAAGCTGATCGCAACGCTCTGTGTCTGTTCGTCACGGAGGGGCACGGCCCAATCCAAATGCACGGCGCCCACGTACCACAAGCAGAGGCCGCGGCGCGGGGTGCGCCGTCTGGTCGGCGGGTTTCCGTGCAGCGGCGTCTTCGATGCGACATGCGATCGAAAAGAAGGTATCCATCATGCGAGCGCAATACGTGATGCGGCTTGCCGCGGCGTCCGCGGCGGGCGTCCTGGTGGCCGGCGGCGCCGCGATCGGCGCGGCGGGCACCGCCGCAGCGGCCACCCCCACCGTGCACACCCGTGTGACCGCCGACCGGTGTTTCGACCGCGACTGCTTCGACAATCGCTTCGATCACGGTTTCGGCTTTGACCACGGTTTCGGCTTTGACCACGGTTTTCGCCACGGTTTTGACCACCGCTTCCACCACCGCTTCGACCACCGCTTCGACCACCGCTTCGACCACCGCTTCGACAACGGAACCATCGTGATCATCGTCCGGTAGCGGCGGGCGCAGGAACAGGGGACCGCACCGGCGAAAAGGGCGCCTGACGGGCATCTGCCTGGTCAGGCGCCCTGCTCCGATGCACGCACCAGGTCCTGACGGGGGCGACGCACCCTCGTCGTCGGTGGTGACGCGGCACGGCCGCGAGAGGCCGTCGGCGTGGGCGCGGGGGGCGCCACCACGGTCGGCGTATAGAGGTGCGGTGCGCTCGCCCGAGGGGGTGCGAGCAGGTCCATCAGGTGTGCGGCGGTGGGACGCAGTCCGGGGCCCTTGGCCATGCGCGCGGCCACCGTCGAACGCAGTCCTGCGGGCACCGCGCTCAGGTCCGCCTCATGGTGGCTCGGCATGGCGCTGGAGGGCGTGCGACGCGAGGCATGGCTGTACGGGGGAGTGCGATACGACAAGCAGGTCCGGGCGATCCTCGCTCCCGAATGGCGAGCCCTTGCATGACGACCGAGGTCGGCATGAGCGACGCCGTCCGCGCGGTCGTCTCCGCCGGCGGCGACCTCTGCGCGCTGGACTCGCCAGGGAGTGAGGGCGGGCCCGTGGGCGCCGATTGACATCGGTCATGCGCCCCGGTCCGCCGCCCGGTCGGCCGGGTGCCGGGTCGGTTCGGCGAGCGCATCGGCGGTGGGCGTGCTCGGTGGTGGGCCGAACTCGCGGGTCAGAGCGTCGAGTTGGGCGTCGATCTCGGACAGGGCGAGCAGCGCGGTCGCGAGGGCCCGGTATGTCGGCCAACCGGATCGCCGGGATCGTCGCGGACGCTCTGGACGCGCTCGGTTACTCGCGGTACACGGTGTCCGGCGGCGACGTGGGCGGCACCGTCGCGGAACTCCTCGCGGCCGAACACCCGGACCGGGTGGCTGCCCTGCACCTCACGAACATCGCCCCGCAGCGTGCGCTCACGGCGGACCCGGCGAAGCTGGCGCCCGACGCGGCGGCCTACCTCGGCCGGTCGGCGCAGTGGTTCCGGACCGAGGGCGGGTACATCGCGGAGCAGTCGACGCGGCCGAACACGCTCGCCGTCGCCCTCGGCGACTCACCCGCCGGCCTCGTGGCGTGGATCGTCGAGAAACTGGAGTACTGGTCCGACGAGTCCGCCTTCACTGCGGACGAACTACTCACCTGGGTCACCGCCCACTGGGTCACCGGCACGATCGGCACCTCGTTCACCACGTATGTCGAACCGGTCACCCTCCCCGACCGCGGAGGCGTTCCTGAACGTTTGCGATTATGTGGAACACCGTGCCGGCGGTGATGAACCGGAGGCCGGCGGAGTGGGGAACGCCCAGGGGCTCCGCCTGGCCGGACCGGCACCCGCCCCGGTCGGATCGCGTCGGTTGACCCTCCCCTTACGTCAGGCTTGAGGCTGTATGCCGACGAAAGGGCAGGTGGATGAGCTACTCCGTGGGGCAGGTCTCGGCCTTCGCCGGGGTGACGGTGCGTACGCTGCATCACTACGACAAGGCGGGGCTGCTCTCGCCCAGTGGGCGCAGCCATGCCGGTTACCGGCTCTACAGTGACGCCGACCTGGCGCGTCTGCAGCAGATCCTGTTCTACCGCGAGCTTGGCTTCTCCCTCGATGAGATCGCCGCGATCTTCAAAGACCCGCAGGCGAACGCCCTGGAGTATCTGCGGGCCCGGCAGCGGCAGCTGAGTGAGGAGATCGCCAGACTGCGGCGATTGACCGAGGTGGCACAACGAGCCATCGAGGTCCAGCAGATGGGGGTGTCCCTGACCCCTCAGGAACGTTTCGAGGTCTTCGGTGAGATCACCTTCGACCTGAGCTACGCCACCGAGGCAGAGGCGAAGTGGGCGCACTCGCAAGGACAGCGCGAGGCGATGGCGCGCGCTGCCGCCCACACCAAGGAAGACTGGCGGCAGCTCATGGGCGAGGCCGGTGCCTGGCGCGCGGAACTGCTCGCGGCCTTCGACGAGGGGAATCCGAGCGACGGCGAGCGGGCCATGGACCTTGCCGAGGAGCACCGCCTGCACATCTCACGCTGGTTCACCTCCTGCCCGCCCGACATGCACCGGCGCATCGCGGACGACTTCGTCGCCGACCCGCGCGCCTTCGCTCTGGTGGTACCGCCGTCGCAGCAACGCCCGGGCCTGGCCGCCTATCTGTGCAGGGCGGTCCACGCCAACGCGGCCCGCCACGCAGGCGGCCGTACCGAATCCGAGGAGTAGCCGATGAAGATCCTGATCGCCGCGGCCGGATCGCGCGGCGACATCGCGCCCTACACGGGCCTGGGCGCCGAACTGCGTCGGGCCGGTCATGACGTCGCCCTCGCCACCACCGACACCTTCGCACCCCTCGTACGCGGCGCCGGCCTGGAATTCCGCAGCCTCCCCGCCGACCCGCGGGCACACGGCGGCGGCACGGGCAGGCGTGAGCTGATGCGTACCGCTGCCGCGTTCATCACCGAACTGGGTCAGGGCTTCGCCGACGCGACGGCCGACGACACGGATCTGCTCCTGCTGTCGACCACCACAGCCCCGCTCGGCTGGCACCTCGCCGAGGCCATGGGCACACCGAGCCTCGGCGTCTATCTCCAACCCACCGTACCGACCGGCGACTTCCCGCCCGTCGTCACGGGCTCACGCTCGCTGGGCCGCCCCGCCAACCTCATGGCCGGACGCTTCGCTCTCCGGATGGCCGACCGCGTCTACGCGCCGGCGGTGGCGAAGCTGCGCCGGCGCCTCCAGCTGCCCCCGGTCTCCGCTTCCGCGATGCGCCGACGGCAGGAACGGGCGAACTGGCCCATCCTGCACGGTTTCAGCACGGCACTGGTGCCACGCCCCTCCGACTGGCGTTCCGGCCTGGACGTGGTGGGCAACTGGTGGCCCCATCACGATGCGGCCGAACGGCTGCCCACGGACCTGGAGGACTTCCTTCAGGCCGGACCCCGGCCCGTCCTCATCGGTTTCGGGAGCATGGCGGCCGGCGAGGGGGAGCGGCTGAGCGGGATCGCCGTGCGAGCCCTGCGCCGCGCCGGGCTGCGCGGCATCCTCCAGGCCGGCAGTGCCGGGCTCGCCGCCGACGGCGACGACGTCCTCACCGTCGGGGACGTACCGCACGCCCTGCTGTTCCCACGGCTGGCCGCGGTGGTCCATCACGCCGGGGCCGGCACCTCGGCCGCCGCGTTGCGCGCCGGAGTGCCCGCGGTCACCGTGCCGGTGAGCGCCGACCAGCCGTTCTGGGCGGGACGACTTGCCGCCCTCGGCGCCGCCGCCGACCCGATCCCCTTCCGCTCCCTCACCGCCGAACGGCTCGCCGGTGCACTCGACCACGTCGTGCGGCAGCAGACCTGCACACGAGCGGCCGCGAGCGGCGCGCACCACATGGCGTCCGAGGACGGAGCAGGCCAGACCCTCAAAACCATCCAACGGCTGACCAACGGATGACACCGCTCCAAGCGCCTGGGCACCACGACATCCCCCGTGGCGGCGACACCGATCCGCTCGGCCGCTACCGGCCGCTGTCCGGTGGCTTCACGCGCGGCCTGAGGGCGGCGTCGTCCGCGGTCACGGTCGTGGCGGGGTGTGACCGTCGCCTGTGATCGCGGTGCCGATGCGCTGCGCGGCGATCGAACGCTCCCCGGAAGCCGTGATGTTCACCGTGCCCGCGGGCGGGGCGGGCAGCAGGGCGGTCAGTTCGTCGCGGAGTTCGGGGTCGTCCTGCAGAGCGCGTTTGAGCAGCCTGCCCAGCACGGCCGCGGTGTATGTGTCGTCCTGCTCGTCGGCGGCCTCGTCGACCACACGTTCCAGTTCGGCCCGGCCCGTCTCGTTGCCGCGGCGCCATACCGCCTGGAGGATCCGCTGTCCGAGGTTCACCGTGGCGTCGGCGGCGGCGTCCTGTGTCCGGGTCAGTACGGCCGCACCGTACGCGCCCACCGCAGCGGTCACCGCCGGCCCGGCCTGCTGTACCCACTGGACGATCTCGCCGCTCACCATGCCCAACCCCCGTCACCCGCAGATCTGTTACGCAACGCCGTTGGGCGCTCGTGCTGTCAGGATAGGCCCGCGTGGTTCCCGGACGCCGGGTACTCGGCAGAGCCTTGCGGGCCGAGCTGAGGCGGGTGGCCGGCGGTGTGGTGCTCCAACTCACCGACCTGCACGGTGACATCGCTCTCCACCTTTCGCTGGACGGCGCGACGACTCCGGCCGCGCCGCTACCGTTGCCGACTCCTGTGTGTCCGAACCGTTCCGACTCCGCCGTCGCGGGGGAAATCAGGGCTGTTCAGAGCGTTGAGGGCCGGGGGCGGTGATGTGATAGCGGGGAGAGGTGCGGCACCAGTCGTAGCAAGCTCTCATCATCGTTTGCATGGAGCGGACGTGGGTCCACACTGTCTGTCGGCTGCCGTGGTCGAAGAGCTGCCGGTCATCCAGTGCGGCAGGCAACTGGGCGGTAAGGGTGAGAAATTCGTCCGTCCAGTTTCGGATGATGTCGGCGGCAGCGTCGATAGCCTCCGGACGGGTGAGGTTGCGGGTGCGTTCCAGTACCAGGATGAGACAGTGTGGATCACCGAGGGCGTCTTCCTTTGCCCAGGAGAAGACGTCGTTGACGGTGTCGCCGATGCGTCCGCACAGGTGACGGAGTTCGTCGAACTGGGTGCAGTCCAGTGCGATCGGCGGCAGTTCGGCTCTGTCGACGCGTTCGGCAGCGTCCAGAAGGATGGGCATGGCTCCCTGGGTCCTTCGTAGCTGCAGATACTGCTCCACACTCAGTGTCTTGCGCTGGCTCTTGTTCTGTGCCTCCTGAATAAGGCCGTGAAGGTATTCCTGCCAGTTCTGCATGGCTCGCTCACGCCATGAAGCACTCATCCCGTCGCGCTCGCGTTTCCATACATCCGCCAGAGCCGCGGCCAGAGGAGACTTCCAGCACCGGGATGGCTGATGCAGGGCTTGCAGGGGCTCTTGGATCTGATCATGCACCTGGTCCGGATCCAGGTCAGAAGGCTCGAAGAGGTCATCGGCCGCAAAGATGATGGACATCACGTCCATGCCGATGTCCAGGTCGGGGCCGGTGGCCGAGGGGAAGAACCTGGCGGCCAGTTCCGGCCCCCGCCAGTAGCGGTAGACCTTTTCTCCCGCCGGATGGCGGAGCAGCGCAAAGAGGTCAAAGCGCCTCATCCAAGTGATGTTCCGTTCGGAGGCCGCATCGTCCATCGAGAGCCCAGGAGGCCAGGGAATATCCAGCTGAGTGGCTTGGGGATTGAGAGTGAAGGGCACGCCAAAGGCGCTCGCCGGCGGGTCGATCATTTCGCGTCCTCCGTGCTGCGCAGCCGTCCGGCCAACGCGCCAAACAGTTCTGGCTTGATCGCTGGGTAGGCACGGTGCATATGGGCGCCGGTCCGCTACCCGGTTCGACGGGCTCGGCCGACGTTGCAGTACACAGTCAGATAATCTCGGCGACGCCACCAGAACCCCGGAGCCGTGAAAGCCATGCACTGCATGCCACTTTGTGTCCTTGTGAGCCGGTGGCGGGGATGTGCGGTTGCGGACTGCAAGCTCTACCCGTGGGAGGTGTGGGCCTCCGGCGCGGCGTCCACCTCCAGCCGCTGGACGAACCGTCCGACGATGACGGCGAAGAAGGCCACCTCCACATGGGCATCCGCGCCTCCGACGAGTCGGTCGTAGCGCAGTGGAAGCGTGTGAGGCTGGTCCGCCGTACTTCTCCTACGGCGGCGCCTACACGGTCAACACCACCACGCCCACGCTGCGCGACACCTTCGCCGATGCCGATGCCGATGCCGACAAGGTCAACGGCACCTTCCAGATCTACGACAACGCCACCAACACCCAAAACCGCATTCGCGCAAGGACCAGGATGCCTAAGAATCTGGCAGAACTCGCCCACGCAGCTCTGACGGCCGTACGCACGCCGGGCGCTGCCGACTCGCACGCCGTGCCGACCCACCTCGACAGCACGACCGAGGCGGCAGTCGCCGACACGTGTATACGCGACGGCCTCGGCTTCGTCCTACTCTTTCACCGGCGTAAGGACGGCTACTTCGCCGAGGAACTCTACTTCTCGACGCGACTCGACGACGGATCCTGGACAACAGCAGACCACCTCTCCGGTGGCGCCATGAGAATCGAGCCGACCAGCACCCGGGACCTCGCAGGCATTCTGAACGGCAGGTCTCTGGCGCTGTTCGGCGAGTCGGAGACAGAACTTTTCACCGGCCGGCCTCAGGTCGACGACGGATATGAAATGCTGCGCTTCTACGAGTTGCTCGTGGACAAGGAAGCCAGCCATCTGGACATCGAGAACACCCCACCAGAAGCTGATCGCAGACGTAGCCGAATCCATAAGTCACTCATTTCCCAGGTCGCACTCTTCGCGATCTTTCCCGGCGAACGCCCTCGTCGTAGGTGACGTCGCGTACCCAGCGAGTCTTGCGGGTGGCTTGCGGAACGGCCTGCCAGGGCAGGTCGGCGAGTTGGGCGTGCAGCCGGGCTGGTTGCCCTTCACGGTCAGCATCCAGTGCACGCCGCGCCCAGCGAGGGAGACGACGTGTTCACCCTGGCAGTGCATTGCGTCGGCAGTGATCACCGTGTCGCGCAGGTCGCTGATCTGATCGAGCAGCAGCCATCACGTTATCGGCGGCCGTGCCACGGTGCGCGACCCGTGCAGCCCGCCGCCGGTCTGGTTCGGTCAGGAGCGCCGGTCGGTCGGCTTGTCCTTTCTGGGCGGGGCCAAGGGCGACTGAGCACCGGATGCCTGGTCGGGTGCGCTGGCTTGGTGGCCGTGGAGTCGATAGACCATTTCGTCAGGACAACGGTCCAGGCGGGCCCGGCGCCAGGCAACGTCGTAGGACAGGGGTGTTGCGCTGCGCCGTTGAATGAACAGGGCTCGGAGGCTGGTCAGGGGCGCCAACAGTATCCGCCACAGCGCGAGCTTCATGGGTGCGCCCTTCGGGGTGCTCCGTCAGACCCGGACAGGTCCACTTGCGTGATGCCGCTGGGGAGACTGCCGCCGTTGAGAGCCTTGAGGGAGTCGGACAGCACGAGCATGGCCTGCTGCCGCTTCTCGATGTCCGTGAACCCTTGGCCGACCTGCTCCCATTGCTGCAGGAGTGGGAACCACCAGCGGTCGCAGGAGCAGATCAGGCGAGCAAGGCGCTGGAGTTCGGCAACGTGTTCGTCGCCCAGGGCACCGGGGGCGTGGTGTTCAAGTCGGTCCAGGACGACAAGGTCCGGGTGATCGTAGAGGTTCTTCTTCAGGAAGCGCAGGCGGTCGACTCGTTGCTTGTCCGCGGCCTGCTGCGCGAGTAGTTCCTGTGCCGCGCCGGGCAGACCGAGAGCCGCGTAGACCTTCAACAGGCAGTAGTTCGTGGCACGGCGAGGCAGCCGGCCGAGGGCGGCGTTGACGGCGTCCTGTGCGGCGGGCACGTCCGAGGCTCCCAGCCGCGCCGCTGTCTCGGCGGCCGTGGCATGCACTGCGGTGCGTACTGCCTCCTCCACATTGGGAGGCACACGCAAGAGTGGTCGCCAGGTGATCGTGTACACGGCTTCGAACGCGATGCCGGCGGTGGCACTGGGCAGCAGCCGCGGCTGGACAGACGTACTCGTACGGACGGCGCGGTGCCACGGCCACCTCATGCGATGTTCTCTTCGAGCGGGAAGACCGTGTGCAGACGGCCGTCGACGAGGTGGTGGTAGAAGTCGTCAGCCATGCTCACGCCCTCAGCCGTGGAGATGCCACGCAACTCGTTCATGAGCTTCATGCCGGCCTCGAACATGTTGTGGCCGCGCAGCGCTGGCAGGAGCTGGTCGCGCAACCGTGTGTAACCGCTGGGATCGCCGGCACACGAGCAGATCCAGTCCGTCAGACGCGAGATGACCTCGGCAGCGGTGTCCGCGGAGGAGAGCAGGTCGTGGACGGCTCGCTGTACGTCGATTTCGGTGGGAGGCGTGCACACGAGCCACGGTGCGCCGTCATGATGGACGGTCATCAGCGCGAGGAAGGCCAGTGAGCCGCTACGTGCGGAGACCTTGCCCTGCTGCCAGCCGTGGACCTCACCGACCAGTCGCTGGGCCACGGTGGGGAGGTGGACAAGACCGTCGAAGGCAGCCAGGACTTGGCTGACTACGGTGGCGTCGGTGTTCTTGTGCGCGACGCGGCGCAGCCGCACCATTGCCCGCTTGGCCAGAGACGTGGCGACGGAGGAGTCCTCCAGGATGCGTCGGCACAGTGCAATCACGGCGGGCGCGTAGCTCTTCTGTTCCGCCCACCCGTAAAGCGCTTCCCACGCCAGGCGGCCGACGTGTTCGTTGCGCACGGCGCTTTCCAGGACCGCGCCGAGGACCTTTGGCTGACTGCTGCCGACGAGTTCGCCCAGCGTGGTGAGGTAGTCCACCGTTCCGTGCCGCACGGTGAGTTCGGCCAGCGCGGCCACTGCGTGGTCTTCCGGATCGGCGTTCTGGGCTGTCGCGACGAGCCAGGTCAGCAAGGGTCTGCGCATGACGTCGTAGTTGTCCCAGACGTACTCCAGCACTGCGCGTCCGTAGGCCGGCCGGTCGAAGACCACCGTGTCCTGCATGCCGACCCGGCCCCCGACATCCTGGATGCGCCGGCGCATTCCCCGTCCGGCCAGGGCACTGAGGGTCGGTGAGATTCCTGGCGCTGCGCCGGGGGCGTCGGGGGTGTCTCCGATGGCTTCCAGCAGAGCGGCTTCACTGCGCGCGACGACAGGCATGGGTGCGGACTGCTGCACGGCCAGGGCCAGCAGCAGACAACGGTCCTGCACTGTGAGCGAGGGGTTGTCATGGGCGTACAGGCTGTTCGTCTCGCCGAACCGGCCGTCGAGTTCACCGCGCCAATCGGTCAGCGCCGCGATGATGCGTTCTTCCAGGGTGACCTGGGTTTCGCCTTCGCCGTCGACCTGTACGAGCGACTGTTGGGAACTGGTGTCGGTGTGTTCCTTCCAGACCATTGCGACGGTGTGCGCGGCGCGCACGGCGGCCACCGCCGTCAGCCCGCGCAGGGAAGCGGTGGCTTTGAGGAAGGACCGCAGCGACGTGGCCAACTGGCTGTAGCCGTGGGCGTCCAGATGCGCCTCGACCACTTCCTGAGCATCCGGCGCCTCACGCAGACGAACCACTTGGATGCCATCACGATCGCTCAGGCGGTGGTCGTTCCACACGTCCTGTGCCACGGTCAGCGCCAGATAGGAACGGCAGCCCCGGAGATGCGTGGCGTGTTCCGACAGGGCGTTGAGGAAGTCGGCCGATACCTGATCGTTCTCCGGGTGCTTCAGGTCAAGCTGGTAGGCGTGGGTCTTCTCCAGCGGCAGGCGGCCCTTGGCGGGGGTCTTCCAGTCCGCGTCCAGCTTGACCACGGTGGTGTTGTCAGAGGTGTGCTCGGCCAGCAGCCGCAGAGCGAGGGTTGTGGAGCCGCATGACCGGGGCGCCACAATGACGATCACGGGTTGGCGAGGGCGGCTGGTCGCAGGATTGATGATCTGCTCCCAGACCGCGTTCCAGTGTGCGCTGCGAATGAACGGTTGATTGAGCAGCCGCTCGCGGCTTTGTTCGACGCCCTCCAGTAGGTCCCGCTTTCGGGTCTCCAGGATCAGCTGTTCGATGACGTTGGCGACGACGTCGGCTCCCCCGTACACGTTTGTCGCTGCACCGTAGGTTTCGTGGACACGCGGTGTGGTCGGGACGGCATCCGGCGACAGGGGAGCGGGGGAGAGGGAAGGGCCGTCGGGATGTACCTCCGGCCGATCGGGACTGCTGGAGCTGGGACGCCATCGCTGCAGCCAACTGCCCGCGCTGTTGGACGGGTTCTCGCCGTCCCCGCCGGTCGGCGGGGTGGCGTCGGAGCGCGTGGGGTCGAACGGTACGTCAGACATGCGGGAACTCCAGGGTGAGGTGTGGGGAGCAGGGCAGGGAGGACGGACGCCTCACTGCTGGCGACGGTCGATCCGCAGGTTCTCGATGCGATTGGCGATCGTGGGGTCGCTGACCCGACCGTGGATCTGGATCGTGCCGCCGCCGCTGGCAACCGGTGTCGCCGACGCGTTGCTCGGCTGCGCGATAGAGGCGGGTGCAGCATCTGGCGGTGCGGCGTCGGTGAGGTAGGGGCGTACAGCCGGTCCGGTCAAGCCCGGCACGTGGATCCGGCAGGGCTGCTCGAAGCCGGGCTTGTCACTGACGCGGGCCACCGCATCGAGGAAGTGGTGCGGGCCGAGATCTGGCGTACGTCCCGCGTGCACGGTGCGCTGGTAGGCGACCTCGGAGACCGCGGTCGCGAGGAAGGCACCGCTGTCCTTCGCGGCGGACAGCGCTTGGCGGGTCGCCTGACTGTCGAGCAGTCGGGCGGTCTCGTTGATGGCATTACCGCGGTGGTCGGGGAGGGACAGGGGGCCGACGTGCACGCTGGCGCGCAGCCGCAGGAGCGGACTGCTGGCCAGCCTCTGCCGCTCGTAGCGCACCAGCGCCGCATTGAGCCGGCCGAGCAGCGGGTCCACGAGCCGCGCCAGCGCCGAGGGCGGGAACAGCAGGATCGCCCCGTCACCGCTGTCCTTGTAACCACCGGGCAGCTCCTGCGGATTGGGCAGCGCACACTCGGCGAGCACGGTCGCCACGATGTCGTCCACGTCGCACCGGGCGGCAGCCATCTTCGCCTCGGCGATCTGGCTGTACTTCTCCATATCGATCGCCACCAAGGCGAGTTCAGCGGGAACATGCACGGGCCCTGCGTGCAGCGGCGCATCCATCGGGCACCGTCCTTTCAGCACAGGCGGTCAGGGAAGTGCCCATGCTGATCCGGTGGGACGGCCACTGCTGCCCAGCAGTGGGCACGCCTCAAGTGCGGCCTGTCACGCCTGCGTACGCGCGTGCGACTGAATCGAATGGATGTCGCGAACGAGGAGTCCGCCACCGGCAGCGGTGCGAACCCAGTCCTGCTCGCGCCAGGGCTTGAGGGCGTTGACCACCGCGTTGCGGGAAGCGCCGATCATCTGGGACAACTCTGTCTGTGTCAGCCGCACGGCGAGACCCGAGGCCGAGGTGGACGCGGCTTCGACCAGCCGGGACAGAGCCGATGCCAAGCGCAGTGGCACAGACGCGGTGGCCAGTTCGAGCCGGACAGCTTCCGACTCCCTGACCCGGGCGATGGCATGGCGCAGCAGTGGGGCGAGCAGATCATGCTCCTCAACGAACGTGAGGAAGGTGGCAGCCGGGATGATGCGGATCTGGCAGGTCTCGGCGGCGATGACTGTGGCGGTGCGCGGCTGGGAGTCCAGTACGGCCAGCTCTCCGAGCAACTCGCCTGCGCCGCGCACGGCAAGAAGCGTCCTTTCCCCGCAGTCCCCCGCCAGGGTGATCAACGTTGATCCGGACTCCAGCACGATCACGTGCGTTGCGGGATCTCCCTGGCGGAGTAGCACACTCCGAGCGGGTCTGACGCGCTGCGGTGCGAGTGCCTTCAGGCGTGCCCATAACGTGTCGCCGATCACCATGGCATGCGGCTGATACACATGTCCCCCTGTTGTGCGGCCCCGACACACTTAGGTGATCGTCTCAACCGGCCAGAATATTGCTCAATAGACACATTCCAGCCATCAGGAGCGCCGCTAGGGCGAAGTCGATGGCCAGACGGGCTGCTCGCAGCTTCCTGTCCGCGAGCCAGGCAAGCACCCGCAGCCGGTGGGCCTCGGCATGCCGTTCGAGCTCCACCCGGTGGCGTGCGGCTGCCTCGCCCATCAATTCGGCATGCAGTCCGGTCCTTGGGACCACGGGCCGCAGTGCGAGCAGTGCGGCTCCTATCGCGACCATCAGAAACAGGCACATCAGGACCAGAGCGAGCATCCCGATGGTGGGCATGCCATCGGCATTCGACAGCAGGGCGACCCCCGCAGCCAACAGCCCACCGGCTATTCCGCACAAGGCCGTTGCTTTCGTGTCCGCCCGCTGCACCTCGACGAAGGCGCGTTCAGCGTGCCCGTGCAGCCGTTGCACCTCCGTTGGAATACCCCGTGGCTCGCGCATACCGTTCACACCCTCCATGGGCCGTCGCATGCTTGTTATGGCAGGTGCCAGCCTGCTCGCAGCCGTCGAGGAGTGTTGCCTACCGCAGGGCACGAGGAGTGCTGGATCCCTCACTTCCCGGTCCTGCGAAGGTGGTAGCCATGAAGGACGGTGCGGACGAGTGGGATCGGACGTGGGCCTGACTGGTCGAGTTCGGCGCGGGCCGGCAGGCCGGTGTGAGGTCCGTTGAGGCCGAGGAGGGGTGCGCCCTCTACCATGCCCGAGGTCCGTTCAGTGAGCCACAAGATGGGGCCCGACCTTCGGCTTCCCACGCCTGCGTCAGCCCTGACCTGATCCCGATGGCGCATCATGTGGAGCGCGTCGCGATCCTTGAGCCTGCCGAAAGAGGGTGTCGCAGTGAGGCAAGGCTGTTGGGAATCTTGCGACGCCAAGTGGTCACTCCCACTGTTTGAGCTGGGGGGATTGGCAGCCGTGCAGCCAGTCCGAACGGCCCGGGGCGTAACGCACCCTACGCCGCAGCATGAACAGGCGCGGCCCGCAGTTGTGCGCACTCCATGCGTGGTAGTCCACCCTGCGCCTGCTTTCAGTCAACTTCCTTGCCGGGCATCATCGTTGCATGTCAAGTCTCACGGAGATGACACGGCAGGGTGCCACGGCGGCGAGGCCGGTGGTAGCCGTGGACACCGACGACATCGTGGCGCCGGACCGCTTCGGCTGGTGGAACGACATGGTCGGCCACGAGGTCATGCCGGTCGCGATCCAGAGTCCGCACGCAAACCGTTTCCGGGGCCGGTCCCCAGGCCGGCGACGACGGCGCCGACGGTGATGACGACGGGCTTCTGGGTGGTGAAGACCAGCGCCAGCCCCGCCGCGGCCAGCAGGAACTCGACGGGCAGCAGCACGTGAGGGGTCTTGGACGACAGCTGGGCGAAGGCCAAGCAGCCGGCTGCGGTACGCACGGGGCGGGGAGATCTGACGGATGGCGTGTGGGAACGGCTGTGGCCGTTCCTGCCGGTCGGCGACGGGCGTTGTGGCCGGTGGCGGGATCACCGGCAGGTGGCCGACGGGATTCTGCATCGAGTGCGGAACGCGGTCCGGGCGCGTCAGGCCCAGCACCTGCACCGGCAGGTCTTCGAGCAGGAAGGCCAGGCGGGGCACGTCGTGTCCGGCATCCACCACGATCCAGATTTCCGGGTCGCCGTCCTTCCACTGCCGGCCGTGACGGTGGCGGCGTCGTCGCCCGGTGCCAGACGCAGGGCGTCCAGCGGCGCGGTCCAGGAACTGCGGCCGGTCTCCCAACGCGCAGATCACTGAGTGGGGCCAGCCGGGAACGGGAATGTACTGGTCCTTGCCCCGCCCGTACGTGCGGCACAGGGTCTGCTGGGCCGCAGCCAGCCGGTGAGGTCGGCGGCCGATGAAGGAGACTCACCTCCACGGCCTTTGACGCAACATGTGTTCCTTGGTCGGATCACATGTTCAGGCCGAAGGCCCCGCGCATGCGGCAGTCACCGGGCCGAGTGACTACGTAACTGGAGCAAGCAGCACGTCGCGAGGTCTTGGATCTGCAAACCAGATGCCGTACAACGAAAACCCCTGTTGGACAGAACTATTGGTCGCACAGAGGATTTCTTGTGCGGTAGCGGGTCGATTCGACAGTGCAATGGCCTACCGCCTGAGTGGAGGTTGATATGCCGAGTGAAGAGACCGAGGTAGTCGTCGTCGGGGCGGGTCAGGCAGGTGTGGCGATGAGTGAGCACCTGGGAGCCCACGGTGTGCCGCACGTCGTCCTGGAGCGGCACCGCATCGCCGAGCGGTGGCGTTCGGAGCGGTGGGATTCCCTGGTCGCGAACGGGCCCGCGTGGCACGACCGCTTCCCGGGGCTGGAGTTCTCCGATGTCGTGGCCGACGCCTTCGCCTCGAAGGATCAGGTCGCGGACTACTTCGTCGCGTACGCCGAGAAGATCGGCGCCCCGGTCCGGTGCGGTGTCGAGGTGACCTCGGTGCGCAGGCACGCCGGTCGGGCCGGCTTCCGGGTCGAGACGTCGGAGGGCTCCATCGACGCGCGCTTCGTCGTGGCCGCGACCGGGCCGTTCCAGCGGCCCGTGATCCCGCCCATCGTCCCGGACGGTGCCGTCCCCGTGCAGATCCACTCCAGCGCGTACCGCAACCCGGAGCAGCTGCCCGAGGGTGCGGTCTTCGTGGTGGGGGCCGGTTCCTCGGGGGTCCAGATCGCCGACGAGCTGCGCCGGTCGGGCCGGCAGGTCTTCCTCTCCGTCGGTCCGCACGACCGTCCTCCCCGCGAGTACCGCGGGCGTGACTTCTGCTGGTGGCTCGGTGTGCTCGGGCTCTGGGACGCGGAGACCCCTCCCCAGGGCGCCGAACATGTCACCATCGCGGTCAGCGGCGCCCGCGGCGGCCACACGGTGGACTTCCGTTCTCTGGCCGCCGACGGCATTCAGCTCGTGGGTCTGACCGCGTCCTACGACGACGGCGTACTGCGCTTCGCGCCGGACCTCGCCACGAACATCGCCCTCGGCGACGCCCAGTACCTGGCACTCCTCCAGGCGGCCGACGCGTACGTCGAGCGCAACGGGCTCGATCTGCCACAGGAGCCGGAAGCCCACGTCCTCGGGCCGGACCCGGC
Source organism: Streptomyces sp. NPDC004629 (assembly GCF_042873595.1). Taxonomy (NCBI): domain Bacteria; kingdom Bacillati; phylum Actinomycetota; class Actinomycetes; order Kitasatosporales; family Streptomycetaceae; genus Streptomyces; species Streptomyces sp. NPDC004629. Next base: position 178,125 of record NZ_JBIALO010000016.1, read on the forward strand.
ATGCGTGACCGAGCCCCGACTCGAACTGGACCTGGCCGAGGCAGGCGTCACCTCGATCGTCTGGGCAACGGGCTTCTCCGCCGACTACGGCTGGCTCCAGGTCGACGCGTTCGACGAGCACGGCCGACCCGACCAGCGGCGCGGAGTGTCCACCGAGCCCGGCGTCTACTTCCTGGGCCTGCCCTGGCTGTCCCGCCGTGGATCGAGTTTCATCTGGGGGGTGTGGCACGACGCCAGGTATGTCGCCGACCACATCGTGACCCAGCGGGGCTACCTCGCCTACGGCAGCGGCGAACGGCCGGTCGCCGCGCCGGTGACCGGAAAGAACTGAAGGAGCAGACGATGACCTCCACGAGCGAGGACCGACCGGTCAAGGCCCCGATCGTCGCCGGCGGGCACACCCGGATCCGCCCGTTCAACACGCGCGACACCTACCCCGAGCAGAACCTGGACAACGACCTCTGCCAGGCCGTCGTCGCCGGCGACACGGTGTACGTACGGGGTCAGATCGGCCAGGACCTCGACACCGCCGAGTCCGTGGGCATCGGCGACGCCGAGGCCCAGGCCGAGCAGGCCATGGCCAACATCAAGATGCTCCTCGAGGAAGCGGGCAGCCGCATGGAGCACCTGGTCAAGCTCACCATCTACCTGATCGACCCCCGGTACCGCGAGGCGGTGTACCGCACCGTGGGCCGCTGGACCAAGGGCGTGCACCCCATCTCCACCGGGCTCGTGGTCTCCGCGCTGGCCCGCCCGGAGTGGCTGTGCGAGATCGACGCGATCGCGGTGATCCCCGAGGAGGAGCGGCGATGACCTTCTCCCTGGTGGTCCGGGACGGCGAGCGGTTCGGCATCGCGGTCAGCTCGTCCAGTCCGGCGGTCGCGGCCCGGTGCGCGCACCTGCGGCCCGGCGTCGGCGCCGCCGCCTCACAGAACATCACCCATCCAGTCCTCGGCACCGAACTGCTCGACCGGCTCGCCGAACACGGCGACGCCCAGCGCGCCTTGACCGATGTCACCGGCGCGGACCGCAACGCGCCGACCATCGCATATCGGCAGTTGACTGTTCTGGGTCGCACCGGGCCCGGACATGCCTTCAGCGGCTCCGGAACGCTCGGCACATACGCGTCGGCGACCGCGGACGGTGCGGTCGCCGCGGGGAATTTGCTGGCTGGCGCGCACATCCCCGATGTTCTCCTGGACGCCTACTTCGCGGCGACGGGTGAGCTGGAGGAGCGGTTGGTCTCCGCTCTGCGCGCTGCCCTCGCGGCAGGCGGTGAGGCGGGGCCGGTGCACTCCGCGGGCCTCTCGGTCGTCGCTGACGTGGCCTGGCGGGTGACCGACCTGCGCGTGGACTGGGCCGACGATCCGATCGAACAGCTCGCTGCTCATCTGGATGTGTGGCTGCCGCAGCGGGACGACTATGTGCGGCGCGGCCTCGACCCCGCGGGCTCCCCCTCCTACGGCGTGCCGGGCGATCTGTGATGGGCGTGCTGAAGGAGGCCGCCCGGAGCGCGGTTCACCGGCACGCGGAGGAACTGATCGGGCTGTCCGAGCGGCTGCACGCCGACCCGGAGACAGCCTGGGAGGAACACCGGGCCGCGGCCACCGTGCCGGAACTGCTGGACGCTGCCGGATTCGATGTCACCTCCTCCTATCTCGGCCTGGAGACGGCTTTCCATGCCCGGTGGGGCAGCGGGCCCACCCGCATCGCCGTGTGTGCCGAGTACGACGCGCTGCCGGGCCTGGGCCACGCGTGCGGGCACAATCTGATCGCAGCTAGCTCCATCGGCGCGGCGCTCGGCCTGGCGGCGGTCGCGGACGACGCCGGCCTGACCGTGGAGGTCTACGGCACCCCTGCCGAGGAGGGCGGCGGCGGCAAGATCGAGTTGCTGGAGCGTGGCGCCTTCGCCGGGGCGGACCTGGCGATGATGGTGCACCCGGCGCCGGTCGACGTCGCCGAGGCCCGGCCGTTCGCGGTAAGCCACTCCAAGATCTCCTACACCGGGAAGTCCGCGCACGCCGCGGCCTACCCGGAGGCCGGAGTCAACGCGGCCGACGCGTTCACGGTGGCCCAGGTCGCGATCGGGCTGCTGCGCCAGCAGTTGCCCGCCTCGGCCCGCGTGCACGGTGTGGTGACCCACGCCGGCGACGCGCCGAACGCTATCCCCGAGCGGTCGAGCGGCCGGTGGTACGTACGGGCGGAGACGCTCGCCGAACTGGCCGAGCTGGAGCCCCGTGTCATGCGGGCCTTTGAAGCGGGGGCCCTCGCGACCGGATGCGAGCTGACGATCGAGCCGGAGAGCAAACCGTACGCGGAGTTCCGCACCGACGAGACCGCCCTCGCGCACTACCGCGCGAACGCGCTCGCCCTGGGCCGTGAGTTCGCCCCGCCCGGTCAGGCGGCACGGATGAACCGGGCCTCCACCGACATGGGCAACGTCTCGCAGGTGGTGCCGGCCATCCACCCCTACATCGGGATCGGCTCGCTGCCCGCCACCAACCACCAGCACGAGTTCGCCGCGTTCTGCGTGGGCGGCAAGGCCCAGCGTGCACTGCTCGACGGGGCGGTCGCACTGGCATGGACCGGAGTGGACCGCAGCGCGGCGGCCACGGCAGGAGTGTGACCGCGGCTGCGGTCACGACAACGCACGTCGCCCACCGGGCCGGCCCGGGACGAGACTTGGGCCGGCCCGGCCGTGATCACCACCGACGGTTCGGGGGCCGACCGGACGCGCGGCCGGGGCGACCGTCGGTGCGGAACGTGTCCTGGCCGGGACACAGTCGCGCCCTGTATCCGGCCATCACGCTCTTCGGGAGTGTCTGTCAGGCGTGGTGGCCGTTCCCCGCATCCGCTTCCCGCTTTCGTTCATCTCTTCAGACCCTTGAGGACATATGTCTGCACAATCAGCGGCCGGGCGTCCCGGCGCACACGTCGAGACCGGCTCGGTTTCTCGCTGGGACCACGACATGCTCGGCAGTGTCGAAGTGCCGGGCGATGCCTACTACGGTGCGCACACGGCGCGGGCGGTGGTCAACTTCCCGATCACGGGAGAGACACTTTCGGCCCGCCCGCACCTGATCCGAGCACTGGCTGCCGTGAAGCAGGCCGCGGCCTCGGCCAATGCGGAGGTCGGGGCCTTGGACGGGGATCTCGCCTCGGCGATCGCCCACGCCTGCACGGAGATCCGTGAGGGAGCGATGCACGAGCAGTTCGTGGTCGACCTCATCCAGGGCGGCGCGGGGACGTCGACCAACATGAACGCCAACGAGGTGATCGCCAATCGCGCGCTGGAGCTGCTCGGCCTCTCCCGCGGGGAGTACACCGCCTTGCACCCCCTCGACCACGTCAACCTCGGGCAGAGCACCAACGACGTCTACCCGACCGCGGTGAAACTGGCCCTGGACGCGCACATCGCCGGGCTGCTCGGTGCGCTGGCCGGCCTTCGTGATGCCTTCGCCGGCAAGGCGGCGGAGTTCGCCGACGTGCTGAAGATGGGCCGCACCCAGTTGCAGGACGCCGTGCCCATGACGCTGGGCCAGGAGTTCGCGGCGTTCGCGGCGACCCTTGCCGAGGACGAGCAGCGCCTGGGTGAGGCCAGAGTGCTGCTGCACGAGCTCAACCTCGGCGGCACGGCGATCGGCACCGGCCTCAACGCCCGCCCCGGCTACCGGCAACTCGCGGTGGAGCACCTGCGCCGGCTGACGGGCATCCCGACGCTGGTGTCCTCGCCCGACCTGATCGAGGCGACCCAGGACGTCGGCGTGTTCGTGCAACTCTCCGGGGTGCTCAAGCGCGTCGCGGTGAAACTGTCGAAGATCTGCAACGACCTGCGTCTTCTGTCGTCGGGGCCGCAGGCCGGCCTCGGCGAGATCAACCTCCCGGCGCGCCAGGCCGGTTCGTCCATCATGCCCGGCAAAGTCAACCCGGTGATTCCCGAGGCGGTCAACCAGATCGCGTTCGAGGTCATCGGCAACGACGTGACCGTGACGCTGGCCGCGGAGGGCGGACAGCTCCAGCTCAACGCCTTCGAGCCGATCATCTACCGCAGTCTGAGCGCGGGCCTGGACCATCTCGCCGCGGGGGTCACCGTGCTCACCGAGCAGTGCGTGCGCGGCATCACCGCCGACCGGGACCGGCTCGCGCGGACCGTCGCCGCCTCCACCGGACTGGTCACCGCGCTCAGCCCCGCGATCGGGTATGAGTCCGCATGCGCCATCGCCCTGGAGGCGCACCGCACCGGGCGGCCCGCGCTGGACCTGGTGCGTGAGCGCGCGCTGCTGACGGAGGCGGAGCTGCGCGCCCTCACCAGCCCCGCCGTGCTGGCGGGCCTGCTCGGGCCCTGACCGGCCGGGCGTCTTTCAGGACGGCTGTACCGGTACTGCCTGCCCTCTGTAATCTGCTCGCTGGATTCAGTCGGGTAGGCACACCACGATCATTGATGCAAGGTTCTGTTATGACACCGCCGGTTGGCTTCACGCTTGTCCAGTTGCGCTACTTCGTGACGGCCGCTGAATGCGGGTCGATGACGGCGGCAGCCGAACGGCTGCGTATCGCGCAGTCCGCCGTGTCCTCTGCCATCACCAACCTGGAACACGAGCTGCGGGTGCAGCTCTTCGTCCGCCACCGGGCCCGGGGGCTGACCCTGACCTCGGCGGGCGAGCGCCTGCAGCACCAGGCCCGTGACCTCCTGGCTCGTGCACGCGAGGTGGAGGCGGAGGCCCGCGGCAGCGGCGGTTCCCTGGCCGGCCCGGTCACGCTGGGCTGCTTCGTCACGCTGGCGCCGTACTACCTGCCTGCGCTGTTCGCTGCCTGTAGCGCACAGCATCCGGGGATCGAACTCAACGTGGTGGAGGCGGAGGCAGAACAGCTGGCCCAGGCGCTGCAGAGCGGGAAGATCGATTTCGCGCTCACCTACGATCTCGGCATGTCCGCCAACCCCGCTCTGCGCCGGGACATCATCGACCAGACCTCGGCGTACGTGATCATCCCCGAAACGCATCGGCTGGCCGGCCGCCGGTCGGTGGAGCTGTCCGAACTGGCCGCCGAACCGATGGTCCTCCTCGACCTCCCCTACAGTCGGGACTACTTCCGGGCACTGATCACCGCCACGGGTATCGCCCCCGACGTCCGTTACCGGACCCAGAGCTATGAGACGGTGCGGTCCCTGGTCGCTCACGGGCTCGGGTACTCGGTCCTCAATCAGCGGCCGGCCACGAGCCAGACCTACGCGGGCAGGGACGTCGTCTCGCTGGAGCTCATCGACGACCATCCGCATCTCGACGTGATGATCGCGCTGATGGACGGCGTCCGGCAGACCACGCGCGCTCAGGCCGTGATCGACCTGCTCCGGGGGATCGGCTCGTCGACGAAGCCGCCGGCCGGCCGTCGGCCCCGTTCCCGCTAGCGGCACCGGGGCCCCGCAGCGTCGGCAAGACCCCCGCGGCACGGGCAGCCGCGGCCCCGAGGACTGTGAGGGCAGCAGCATCTCCTCGCAGCGCTCACGGCGGTCGCCCGCCGGGGCCGAGTGCGCTGTCCCTCCCTGCCCGGCCTGAGAGGATGCGGGCGGACTGCTTGCCGCAGGCGTCTGTGCCGCCGGGACACGGCGGCACAGACGCCTGGCTGCTGCCGGGTCAGATCAGCGCCGCATCGGTGCTCTCCGGCGAGGGCACGACGGCGGAGGCGGAACGCCGCATCGCAGCCTTGGCCCAGACGTAGTACAGGGGGCTGATGACCGCCAGCCCGACGATCCAGGACAAGTCCACGCCGCCCATCGCGGTCGCCGCGGGCCCCGTGTACATGGTCGTGGAGACGAAGGGCAGCTGAATGACGGCGCCGATGATGTAACAGCAGACCGCGGGTACATTGACGCGCCCGTAGATGCCGCCGTCGGCGCGGAAGAACGACTCGACGTCGTAGTCTCCGTGGCGCAGCAGGTAGTAGTCGACGAGGTTGATGGCCGTCCACGGCACGAGCACGGTCATCAGCAGGGTGATGAAGTTGAGCCAGTTCGCCATGAAGTTGTTCTGTCCCGCCAGTGCCGCGATCAGCGACAGGAGGAACAGGACGGTGGCGGTGACGGCCCGTACGACTCTTCCCGGGGACCAGGCCGGTGCGAAGGTCTGCCCGACGGTGAGGGTGGACAGCACGCCGCAGTAGAGGTTCATGGAGTTGGTGGCGGCGATACCGAGCGAGAAGATCAGGATGATGGCCGGCCCGACGGGCCCGGTGAGCTGGTCGAGTCCCGCGACGACGTCCTCGCCGACGGCCACACCGACGATGGCGCCCAGGATCATCGGGAGGATGGAGCCCAGCGAGCAGCCGGCGTAGCTGGACCAGAAGGCGGGGCGAGCGCCGGTGTCCGCGGGCATGTAGCGCGAGTAGTCCGACACGTACGGGGCGTAGGCGACCTGCCACAGCGCGGACGCGGTGACGGTGCCCATGAAACCGGCGATGGAGACCGAGCCGTGGGAGGCGAAGCCCTCCGGGAGGCCGTGCACGCCGATGATCCAGACGAAGGCGACGAGCAGGGCGGCCCCGGAGAGGTAGGTGAGGATGCGCGTGTAGGTGTGGATCAGGTCGTATCCGAAGATCACCGCGACCACCGCGACCACGCCGACGACGACGATGCCGGTGCTTGTTCCGACCGGAAGTCCCGCGGCGACGAGCGACTGGCCGGCCAGGACCAGGTTCGAGGCGAAGAACCCTATGTACATCAGCACCACGAGCACGGTGACCAGCAGCGCCCCGTAGCTTCCGAACTGGCCGCGTGACTGCACCATCTGCGGCACGCCTAGCTGGGGGCCTTGCGCGGAATGCAGGGCCATCAGCACGGCGCCCAGAAGGTTGCCGACGAGGATGGCGACGACGGTCAGCCGTGGCCTTCGTCACCGGCGGCGGCTCCGGCATCGGCCAGGCATGCGCGCTGCGTCTGGCCGACGAGGGCGCCAAGATCGCCGTCGTGGACATTCGCCTCCCCGCCGCCGAAGAGACCGCCAAGACCATCGAAGCCGCCGGTGGGCAGGCGGTCGCGGTCGAGTGCGACGTCGCGTCCAACGAGCAGGTGTCCGCCGCCGTCACACGGACCGTCGAGGCGTTCGGCGGCCTCAACGTGATCGTCAACGCCGCCGGCATCCTCGCCGCCGAAGGCGACGTCGTCGCGTGCTCGGAGGACGACTGGGACCGCGTCATGGCGATCAACGTCAAGAGCCAGTTCCTGACGGGAAAGCACGGTGTCCCCGCAATCCTGAACTCCGGCGGTGGCGCGATCGTCAACATCGCCTCGGTGTTCGGGTTCACCGCCCTGCCGGACGAATGCGCCTACGACGCGTCGAAGGGAGCCGTGCTCAACCTGACCCGCCACATGGCCATCCAGTACGCGACCAAGGGCATCCGCGTCAACGCCCTGTGTCCCTCCGACTGCGACACCCCCCTGCTCAACGCACTGATCAGCGACGCGGCCGACCCTGAGGCCGAGAAGGCCAAGCTGGCCGCGCCGATCCCCATGGGCCGTCTCGCCAAGCCGGAGGAGATCGCGGCCGGCGTCGCCTTCCTCGCATCGGACGACGCCGGCTTCGTGACCGGCATCGCGCTGCCCGTCGACGGGGGTTTCCTCGCCCAGTAAGCCAGAAGGCGGCGGGTCGTCGAGCGGACCCTGGGATGGATGATTCTCCGCACGGCGATCCGCTGCGGCTGCGGCGTCGGTTCCGACCGGCAGGGGGCCGTGCCGGGTCGGCTTCGGGTCAGCGGTTCCGGCGGCGCCGACCAGTCTCAGCGGAACGCGGCGACATTGCGGGCGGCCCAGTCGGCGAAGGGGCGCGGGGCGCGGCCGAGGACCTGCTGGACGTCGGGGCTGACGTGCAGCTCGGCCGGGCTCGGGGAACCGAGGATGTCCAGAGTGCCGTCGGCGAGTTCCGTCGGCATGCTCCGGGTCATGGCGGCCTTGGCCTCGTCGCGGGTGAATTCGTGAAACCTCACTGGCGAGCCCAGCGCGGTGGCTATGGCCTCCGTCTGCTGGCGCGGAGTGATCACCTCCGGGCCGGTCAGCTCGTACACGCCGCCGGTGTGCCGGTCATCCAGTAGGCAGGCCGCCGCGACCGCGGCGAAGTCCGCCGGGGGCGGCGGCCTCGGCGTTCTCCCCGTCCGCCTCCGCGCTGGTCGCCCGTCGCAACCCGCAGGCCAGGCGCGGGCGGGCGTTCGGCTCCTACGGCTTCTGCAAGAGCATCGGCTACACCGCCGGCCCGCTGCTGGCCGCGTGTGCGGCGCTCATCCAGCCGTGGACCGGGCGCGCCTTGGACGCGGAGCGGCTGACCACCCGCTCCGGCCTGGTCGCGGGGCTCGCGCTGACCGGGTGCGGCCTGGCCGCCGCCGTCCTGCTCGGCGTCGCGGGTCTGCTGGTGGCGGCGGTCCTGATCGGGGCGGGGACCGGACTGATCACACCGCTCGGCTTCGCGGCCCTGGCCGCGTCGACACCGCCGGAGCCGATGGGACAGACCATGGGCGCAGCGAACTCGGCCGCGAACTCGGGGACGCCGGAGGCCCGCTCCTCGTCACCTCGATCGCCTCCACCGTCACCCTCCGCTGGGGACATGCCGCACTCGCCCTGCTGACCATACTTCTGACCCTTGCCACGCGAGTACGCCCCACCCGCTGACCCCCTGGCCCGCCCTGTCAGCGTGCCGCGGCGACGGCCTCCTCGACCCCGGGGGCGGAACGAGGGACCGGTGCGTAATGGCCCCGGGGACGTGGACTTCCGCCGGTAGGCGTCCGCCAGCGGACCAGCGGTGCGCCCGGCACGGCCTGCGGAAGCCCGGCGCTGGCGCCGGTTGCCCGGCGCGTGGAGGGCTGCAGAACCGCACGGTGGCGCGGCCAGGCGGCCGAGAGCAACGTCGGGCAGGGCAGCTCTGTGACCAGTTCGCTGCCCACCGCGACGCTCGGGCCGTGCGTGAGTTCCTGCGGGCCGCGCAACTGCACGGCCCGGTACTCCCGGTCGCAACGCCGGCCGAATGGGTTGCTGCCGGGTTCCGCGGTAGGTGAACCGGATCTTCCACGCTGGTCGTACGCCGTATTCGGCCGCTCCGGATACCCACCTCAAGCGGGAATCTTGCCTGGTCAGGCGCCCTTTTGTTGGGCCTAGAAGAAGCCCAGCTTCTTCGGGGAGTACGACACCAGCAGGTTCTTCGTCTGCTGGTAGTGCTCCAGCATCATCCGGTGCGTCTCGCGGCCGATCCCGGACTGCTTGTAGCCGCCGAAGGCCGCGTGCGCCGGGTAGGTGTGGTAGCAGTTGGTCCAGACGCGGCCCGCCTGGATGGCGCGGCCCGCCCGGTACGCGGTGTTGGCGTCGCGCGTCCACACACCCGCCCCGAGGCCGTACAGCGTGTCGTTGGCGATCTTGATGGCGTCGTCGAAGTCGTCGAAGGAGGCGACCGAGACCACCGGTCCGAAGATCTCCTCCTGGAAGATCCGCATGCGGTTGTCGCCCTCGAAGATGGTCGGCTGGACGTAGTATCCGCCCTTCAACTCACCGTCGTGGTCGATGCGTTCGCCGCCGGTGAGCACCCGGGCGCCCTCCTGCCGGCCGATGTCCAGGTAGGAGAGGATCTTCTCCAACTGGTCGTTGGAGGCCTGCGCGCCGATCATCGTGTCGGTGTCCAGCGGGTGGCCGGGCCTGATCTGCCGGGTGCGCTCGACCGCCGCGTCGAGGAACTCGGCGTAGTGGCCGCGCTGGATCAGGGCCCGGGAGGGGCAGGTGCACACCTCGCCCTGGTTGAGCGCGAACATCGTGAAGCCTTCGAGCGCCTTGTCGCGGAAGTCGTCGTCCCGTGCCCACACGTCGTCGAAGAAGATATTGGGCGACTTGCCGCCGAGTTCCAGCGTGACCGGCTTGATGTTCTCGGAGGCGTACTGCATGATCAGCCGCCCCGTCGTGGTCTCGCCGGTGAACGCCACCTTCGCCACCCGCGGGCTGGACGCGAGAGGCTTGCCCGCCTCCACGCCGAAACCGTTGACGATGTTCACCACACCCGGCGGCAACAGGTCCGCGACCAGGCTCATCCAGTAGTGGATCGACGCCGGGGTCTGCTCGGCCGGCTTGATGACCACGGCGTTGCCCGCGGCGAGCGCCGGCGCGAGCTTCCACGTCGCCATCAGGATCGGGAAGTTCCACGGGATGATCTGCGCCACGACACCCAGCGGCTCATGGAAGTGGTAGGCGACCGTGTCGTCGTCCAACTCGCCCAGCGAGCCCTCCTGCGCCCGGATCGCGCCCGCGAAGTAGCGGAAGTGGTCGATGGCGAGCGGAATGTCGGCCGCCAGCGTCTCACGCACCGGCTTGCCGTTCTCCCAGCTCTCGGCCACCGCCAGCTGTTCGAGCGAGGCCTCCATGCGGTCGGCGATCTTGAGCAGGATGCCGGCCCGCTCCGTCACCGACGTACGGCCCCAGGCGGGCGCGGCCGCGTGCGCAGCGTCCAGCGCTCGCTCCACGTCCTCCGCGGTGCCGCGCGCCACCTCGGTGAACGGCTGTCCGTTCACGGGCGACGGGTTCTCGAAGTACTGCCCGCGCGCCGGCGGGACGTACGCACCGCCGATGAAGTGGTCGTAGCGCGCCTGGTAGGAGACGATCGCGCCCTCGGTGCCGGGCGCCGCGTAACGGGTCATCCTGCTCTGCTTCCGGTGAAGCGCTGCCCGCCGTTGGGCAGCTCGCGCGGCCGAGGCTAGGGACGCGGACGTTGCAACCACGTTGCGCGGCCGGTCGGCGCGGTGGCCGGCGTGATGACCGGGGCGTGCGGTGCCGCCAGCTCCGACTCCAGGTTCGCAAGACGCGCCCGCACCGGCGCCGTCGGCCGTACCGCGGCGAGCGCCCGCCACACCTCCAGGTCGTTCTCGCCCCAGGGCGCGTGCGCCCACGCGGCCAGCAGATCGGGGTCGCGGCGGGCGATCAGCGCCGCGCGCAGCCCGTCGGCGAGGTGCCGTCTGAGCCGCACCACGGCCGGTGCCTGCGAACCGGGCAGCAGCGGACCGCAGTATGCGGCCGCGGCCGCCGTGACCGCCCCCGACGACAGCCGCCGCTCCACCACGGCGACGTCGGACTCCACCAAAGCCGTCAGCCGGTACGGCCGTGACGCCAGCAGCCCCGGACCCAACACCCCGCGCAGCCGGGCCAGTTCGGCGCGCAGGGTCACCGGCGTCACCGACTCGTCCTCGTACAGCGCGCACCGCAGCTCGTCGCCGGTCAGGCCCTCCGGGTGACGGGCCAGCAGCACCAACAGCTCGCTGTGCCGACGGCTGAGGGCGAGCCGACGACCGTCCAGGCGGAGCCGCGCCTCGTCGCGGCCCAGCGCGGTCAGGCCGGCCGCCTCTCCCGCGGGCCGCGGCGGGGTGAGCAGCGCGAGCTGGGACTCGGCGGCCCGCGCCACCGCCTGTACGAACCCCAGGCTGTGCGGGTGCGCCAGCCCGTCCCCGCCGGTGATGTCCACCGCCCCGAGCACCCGGCCGGTGTGCGGATCGTGCACCGGTGCCGCCGCGCAGGTCCACGGCTGCACCCGCCGGATGAAGTGCTCGGCCGCGAAGACCTGCACCGGCCGGTCGATGGCGACGGCCGTGCCCGGCGCGTTGGTCCCGACGGCGCTCTCCGACCAGCGCGCGCCCGGCACGAAGTTCATCCGGTCCGCTCTGCGCCGGGTCGCCGGATGCCCCTCGACCCACAGCAGCCTGCCGTGCGCGTCGCACACCGCGAGCAGATGCTCGCCGTCCGCCGCGAACGTGCCCATCAGCTCACGGAACAGCGGCATGACCCGGGCCAGCGGGTGCTCCGCACGGTAGGCGCCGAGGTCGCCGTCCGTCAGTTCCACGTTCGCGCTGCCGTCGGGGCCCACGCCCGCCCGTGCGGAACGCCGCCACGAGTCCGCCACCACCGACCGCACCGGACGCGGCACCGTGCCGGCCGTGGTGAACGTCTCGTGCGCGCGGCGCAGCACGCGGACGCGTTCGGCGGGGTCGGCCCCCGGCTCCAGGGCCACCCATGGATCGGTCAACACGGCATCCTCCCCGGACGGCGATGCGGTAGGGGACATCGTCACTCGGGGGGTGGGCGCGGACAACAGTTTCGACCGGTCTCACCCAAACGATGGGCGACGGGCGTGCGCCGGGCGCACAAGGCCCGACGGGGCCTCGGCGAACACCCGACGGGGCCTCGGCGAACACCCGACGGAGCGCCGCGCCGTACGGCGGGACCGGTCAGGTGAGGTTGACGAGTCTGATGTAGCGGACCCAGTCCCAGTTCGGCCCCGGATCGGTGTGGTCGGTCCCGGGCACTTCGACGTGCCCGAGGATGTGTGCCCGGTCCTTGGGGATGCCGTATCTGTCGCAGATCGCCGCCGTCAGCCTCGCCGACTGCGTGTACATCGCGTCGGTGAAGTAGGCGGGTTGATCCACCCAGCCCTCGTGCTCGATGCCGATGCTGCGGGTGTTGTAGTCCCAGTTCCCCGCATGCCAGGCGATGTCGGCCTCACGGACGCACTGCGCCACATGCCCGTCCGCGGAACGGACCACATAGTGCGCCGACACCTTCTTCTGCGGGTTCTGGAAGATGGACAGGGTACTGGCATACGTCTCCTGGGTGACGTGGACGATCACGCGGTCCACGGGATAGGCGCTGGGACGGCTGGACGCCGTGTGGTTGGAAGTGCTCGCCGGCTGCCACTCGGCGGGCGGGTAGTCGACGGCCTGTGTCTGTGCGCCGGCGTGCGCGTCGGGAAGCAGTGCATAGGGCACCGCGGCCAGCGCCGCGCCCTTCAGGATCCGTCGTCTGCTGGGCAGTGGTCGGGTCCGGTCCATGGTCGATTCGCCTTTCGGTGTGGGGGGATTGGGGAACGGCCGAGGCGAGGTCAGGCACGCAGCTCCTTCGCCGTCTCGCGCAGCCGTGCGTGTATGCCGCGGTGGGTCTCGCGGTCGGGCAGCCATTCCTTGCGGATCTTCGCCACGCACGTGTAGTTGGTGTCGCACACGTTGGCCAACGGTGATTCGACCGCCTGGGTCGCGAACTGGTACGCGTCCAACTCGGTGAATCCGTAGTCGCGCACCAGCCACCGCACGAGGTCCGACTGGGAGATACGGAAGGCGTCCTCCAAAGGGCGCGCCGAACCGGTCGAGATGAGGTGGGTGTCCGACTCCAGACGGGGCCACAGCGTGGCGATCCCCTTGAGGAGTTCGACGATCACCACGGTGTTCATCGCGCACTCGACCGCCACACCGCAGGTCTCACCCTCTCCCTGCCGCGCATGGCCGTCGCCCAGGCTGAGCAGCGCCCCTTCGACGTTCACCCCGAGGTAACAGGTGACGCCGGCCCGCATCTCGGGCGTGTCCATGTTTCCGCCGTGTGCGTCGGGCACCAGCGCCGAGCGCACCTCCAGATGGGCGGGCGCCACGCCCACGGTGCCGTGCATCGGGTCGAGCGGCAGCTCGGCCTCGATGTCGCTGTCGTGCGCCCGGAACAGGGCGGTGCGCCGGATTCGGTCGAGCTGCCAGATCCACACGGTCTCGGGCAGGGGAGGCTGCAGTGTGGCCGTGGTGTGCGTCGAGGTGAGCGCGCCGAACAGGGGGACCGTGGTCGACGCGGCCCAGTCCCGGGCCGGCTCGATCGACACGAAGTGCACGGCGACGGTGTCGCCCGGCTCCGCGCCCTCGATGTGGAACGGCCCGGTCTGCGGGTTCAGGAAAGGGAACTCGCACACCTCGGACACCAGGTCCTTCTCGGACCGCACCCGTCCGCCGAAGCAGTCCTCCGTGTACAGGTCGAGCACCGTACCGGGGGCGATCCGCGCCACGGGCGGCGCGCCCCCGAACGTCCAGGCGTACTCGCCGGGTTGAGGCCGCACTGTCAGAACTCGCGGGTCGGTCATCGCTTCGCGGCTCCATTCTGCCGGGGCGGGTGGGCACGGGTCGGTCGAGGTGGACGTGGGCGGTCGCGGCCTTGCGCTCCGGATGACGTCGTATCAGGACCACCGGGCCGTAGCCGAACCCGAGCCCCAGCAGCGCGCCGACGACGACCGCGCTGCGCAGCGCGATGCCCGCGCCGGGGGAGCGGTACCGGGGGCGGAGCCGGGCGAGGAACCCGGGCAGGGCACGAATGCGGGCCGGTGCGCGGCCCGATGGCGCCCCGCGCAGCCCTGTGATGATCTCCCCCGACATCCGTGACCCCCCTCGTTCCCGCTCGGCACCCTCGTTCCCGCTCGGCACCCGCCGTCCCGGTCGGCCCGGTGCCCGGCTGCGTCTCGCGTGAATTACGGTACGGCGCTGGCGGGTTGGGCAGAAGGGCGGCAAGTGAATCGGTGGACGAGGGCGGAACTGTGGACAACGCCGCCACCCGGTCGGGTGAATCGGCTCCTGATGTCGGGCGACTGCCCTGTCTCTGTGACAGTGCTGTGACCGGAAGAGTGGTCCCGGTCACAGCACATCGTGGTCGAGGCCTGGTCGACTCGGCGGATGCGTGCCACGTCATTCCCGCCGCTCGCAGCCTGCGCCGCCGCGTTGCTCCTGACGGCCTGCGGCAGCCAGGTGCCGGTTCGGTCCTCCGGTGAGTCCGGCCGTCCCTCGTGCGATGCCGGCCCACCGCAAAAGCCGTCCGCGACGGCCGGAAGCGGCGGACCGGAGACGGACGGTGTCACGATCACCGACGTCGGCGGCCTGACCGGGGACTGCGCGGTGTTCGAGGTCACCAATCACCACGACAGACCCTTCCGGTACACCATCACCTTCCGGTTCCGGCCGCACAACGGCGCGGCGCCGGTGAACGCGTCACGTGTCCTGGCGTCCGTCGCGCCCAAGGCCACCGTGACGGGCACGGTCGGCATGCCCGCGCTGCCGACGGGCACGGTCGGTGGGGCGCGGGTGGAAGTGGTCAAGGTGCGCAGCGTCCCCACCGAGGAGGCACCGGCCCCGGGCGGCCCCTGCCCGTCGTCCGGGGTGCGTGTGTACGCGGACGAGGGAGACGCCGCCATGGGACTTCGCGTGGTGCGTCTCCGCCTGGAGAACTGCGGCACGGACACGTACCACATCGAGGGTTACCCCCGGCTGAGCGTGCTCGACGACGCCCACCGGACGGTGGAGGGGCTGCGGATCCTGCACGACGGGTCCTCCGTGGCCGGGAGCACGGGTGCCGACGGGCCGCCCGGGCCGCTGGCCCTGAAGCCGGGCGAGGGCGCGCACGCCGGACTGGTGTGGCGCAACACGGTGCTCTCCGGCACCCCGGTGAACGCCCCCTATGTGCGGGTGTGGGCGAAGCCGGGCGCCGCGCCGGTGATGGTGACACCGGAACTGGACCTGGGCACGACCGGAAAGCTCGCCGTCGGCCCGTGGAAGAGGACCGGGCGGCAGTGACCGCCGGCACGCCCGGCCGCACACGGCACCAGAACCCCCTCCCGGCCGTCACACGGGAGCGCCCTCCCGCAGGTATGCGAAGGTTCCGGCCACCGCCGCCGTGTGCAGGGCGGTGAGCGCGGGGAGCCGGGCGGCGAGCGGTGTGCGCGTCAACTCGTCGAGGGTGAACAGCCCGTGCCGGTCGTGTTCGGAGCTGAGCCGGATTCCCGCGTCCTCGGCGAGGATCCCCCCGTCGAAGAAGCAGTCGAGGACCGGACCCGTGCCGAGCACGTCAGCCCGGTGGTCGACGCCGATCAGCCGGGGCGCCGGGCCGAGTTCGAGGCCCGTCTCCTCCCGCATCTCCCGCCGCGCCGCCGTCCGTGGGTCCTCGCCGTGATCGAGCATCCCGCCCGGCAGCCACCAGGTCCCGGCGATCGGCTGCCCGGGCCCGTAGCGCAGCAGCAGGAGGCGGTCCCGTGCGTCCAGCACCACCACGCACGACGCGAGAAGCGTTCGCGGCTGGGACTCGATCCACTGCTCACGGGGCACCCACGCCATGCACGCCTCCCGGTGTCGCACGCAGCATGTCTTCCACCCGCGGCCGCCGGACAATCCGCTTGCCCGGACCGGAACGTTCCTGCGAGGGTCTGGGCCATGCCCGCCTTCACCGCGCCCGACAGTACCGAACTGGCCTACCACGTCTTCGGGGACGGTCCTCCGCTGATCTGTCTGCCGGGCGGCCCGATGCAGGCATCCGAATACCTCGGTGAGTTGGGCGGCCTGTCCGTCCTGCGGCGGCTCGTCCTGCTGGACCCGCGGGGCAGCGGAGCGTCGCAGGTGCCGGACGACGAGGACTCGTACCGCTGCGACCGCCTCGTCGCGGACGTGGACGCGCTGCGCGAGCACCTCGGGCTCGACCGGATGGATCTGCTGGGGCATTCGGCGGGCGCGAACCTCGCCGTGCGCTACCTGGAACGCCACCCGGAACGTGTCGGCAGACTCGCGCTGATCACCCCGAGCGTCATGGCCGTCGGCATCACGATCGGCGGCGACCTCCGCCGCGACACGGCGGCGCTGCGCGCGGGTGAACCCTGGTACCCGGTCGCCCGCGCGGCCCTCGAAGAGATCGTCGCCGGCCGGGCGACCGCCGACTCCTGGCGGGCCATCGCACCCTTCGCCTACGGCCGTTGGGACGAGGCGGCGCAACACCACCGGGCCGCCGAGGAGCGGCAGCGGAACGACTCGGCCGCCGCCGTCTTCACCGCGGACGGGGCCTTCGACCCGGACACCACCCGAGCGGCACTCGCCGCCTTCGCACAGCCGGTGCTGCTGCTGGCCGGCGAGTTCGACCTCAACTCCCCGCCGGGCGCGATGGCCGAGTACGCGGCGTTGTTCCGGGACGCCCGGTTCACCGTGCAGCCGGGCGCCGGCCACTTCCCCTGGCTCGACGACGCCGAGCACTTCGTGGGCGCGGTCGGGGCGTTCCTCGGCTGAGGCGCCCTGGCCGTCAGGCGATGTGTTCGGCCACCGTCGCCGGATCGTCCAGGACGGCCCGCACCACGGAGTGCGCGGCCCCGAGCAGCGGCCCCTCGGAGCCGAGCCGTGACACCGACACGGGACAGGGCGGCCCCGCCGTGCGGTCCGCCAGTTCACTCGCCAGCGATGGCAGAAGCCAGGGCGAGAGCCCGGCCAGCGCTCCGCCCAGCACCACGGACTGCGGATCGAGCAGGTTCACCGCCCCGGTCAGCGCGATGCCGAGCGCCGTACCGGCGTCGTGCAGGGCCCGTCGTACGCCCTCGTGCCCCTCGTCGGCGCGCCGGGCGAGCAACCCGACCAGATCCTCGCCGGGCGCAAGCCCGGCCGCGCGCAGGACCGCCTCCTCACCGGCGTACTGTTCGAGGCATCCGCGTCCGCCGCACGGGCAGCGCGGGCCGTCCGGGCGGACCGGGACATGGCCCAGCTCGCCCGCGAAACCCCTGGTGCCGCGCAGCAGTTGCCCGTCCACGACGACCGCGGCACCGATGCCGATCTCGGCCGACACATGCAGAAAGTCCCGTGGGGTGCCCGCGCCCAGCCAGGTTTCTGCGAGCGCGCCGAAGTTGGCCTCGTTGTCCACGGTCAGCGGCAGACCGATGGGCAGCAGGGCGCCGAGGTCGGTGTCCCGCCAGTCGAGGTTCGGAGCGCGCACGACCGTGCGGGCGTCGCGTGCCACCAGGCCGGGTACGGCGACCGCGAGCCCGGCGGGCCACAGGCCCGCCCGCTCCGCCTGGGCGACGACCCGGCGCACCAGGGCGGCGAGTTCGTCGAGCACCGGCCCCGGGGCACGGCCCCGGTTGGCGCCGTGGCGCACGGCACGCGCGCGTACCTCGCCCCGCAGGTCGACCGCGCACACCGCGAGGTGGTCGACGCCGACCTCCGCGCCGATCCCGGCCGGGCCGCGGCCGCTGACGGTGAGCGCCGACCCCGGACGCCCGACCCGGCCGGGCCGTTCGGGGCCCAGTTCCTCCAGCAGCCCCCAACGGGTCAGCTCCTCCACGAGGGTCGACACCGCGGCCCGGGTCAGCCCGATGCGGGAGGCGACCGCCGCCCGGGAGAGCGGCCCCTCGGCACTGACGGCGTGCATCACCCTGGCCAGGTTGCGGCGGCGCATGCCCTGCTGGGTGTCCGGCAGCCGGCCGGAACGGGCCGGGCCCTTGTGCGGCGGTGCGGTCATGCCTGCGTCGATCCTCGCTCCGTGTTCCCCAGCGTTCCTCAGCGGCGTTCCGGCGTGGCGCCGGTCACGGGGTGTCCGTCCCCCGGGCCAGCAGCGGGGCCGCGTCGGAGAGTACCCCGGAGATCCGGGCCAGCGTCGCCTCGTCACGTTCCACCGGGTCCAGCACCGGACCCGCTGCCGTGTTCCAGCGGCGGGCGACCGCGGCCGGGTCCTCGCCGGTCAGCAGCCCGGCCGCCTGTGCCGCCGCGCCGAGCGCGACCAGTTCCCTGGCCTCGGGCACCTGCACGGGCCGTCCCGACAGCCGCCGTACCGTCTGCTGCCAGGCCGTGCCGCGGGCGCCGCCGCCGATCAGCAGCAGGGGTGTGCTCCGGTCGGCGTCCTCGTCGAGCACCAGGTCGAGGGCGCCGAGCAGCGCGTGGACGGCACCGTCGTACGCGGCCTGAAGGAGCTGCCCCGCCGTCGTGTCGTGGCGCAGCCCGTGCAGCAGTCCCGAGGCGTTCGGCAGGTTCGGGGTGCGCTCGCCGTCCAGGTAGGGCAGCAGGGTGACGGCGGTGCCGGGTTCGACCGCCTCCCGGTCCAGGCCCAGCAGCGCGGCGATGCGGTCGACGGCGAGGGTGCAGTTCAGGGTGCAGGCCAGCGGCAGCCAGTCGCCGTGCGCGTCGGCGAAGCCCGCGACCGTGCCGGTCGGGTCGGCGGGGCGGTGCGTGGACACCGCGTACACGGTGCCGGACGTGCCGAGGCTCAGCACCGGGGTGCCGGGGCGCAGCCCGAGGCCGAGCGCGGCCGCGGCGTTGTCCCCGGTGCCGGGCGCCACCAAGGTGCCCTTGGAGAACGGCAGGTCGTGGCTGTCGCGGACGGTGCCCGCCACCTCGCCGGGCCGGACCACGCGGGGCAGCAGCGCCGGGTCGAGCCCCACATGGGCGAGGGTCGCCTCGTCGTACGTCTCGGTGCCGGACGCCCACCAGCCGGTGCCGGAGGCGTCGCCGCGGTCCGTGGTGCCCTGACCGGTGAGGCGCTCGGTGAGGTAGTCGTGGGGCAGGCGCACCGCCTTGGTGGCGCGGACCGCATCCGGTTCGTGCTCGGCCAGCCAGGCCCACTTGGTGACCGTGAAGGACACCCCGGGCACGCTGCCGGTGCGCTCCGCCCAGGCCTTCGGGCCGCCCAGCTCCTCCACGAGGCGGCGGGCCTGCGGCGCGGAGCGCACGTCGTTCCACAGCAGGGCCGGCCGGACCGGCTCTCCCTCGCCGTCCAGGGTGACCAGGCCGTGCTGCTGGCCGCCGATCGAAACCGCGGCGGCCTCGCGCGCCGCGTCGCCGCACTGGCGCAGGGCCTCGCACAGGGCCTGCCACCACTGGCGCGGGTCGCTCTCCCGGCCCGCGCCGGAGGTGACGGTGTGCGGCGCCTGGCCGCTCGCCACGACCCGGCCCGTGGCCGTGTCGACGACCAGCGCCTTGGTGGACTGGGTGGATGTGTCCACGCCGACGACGAGCGGACCATCGGCTGCTGACATCGGGCTCTCCCTTTTCCGCGGCTCGCGGGGATCTGACCTGGTCTTCTCGGATATGTCCGGGCGGTGATGTCCGGGTGGCGACCTGGACATCACCCCTTCGGAGACATCTTCTCCCTTCCCAGGGATGCGACCGCATACTAATTTGTAAACCGCCATGACGAAATAGTCGCAAGCGAGCAAGGAGCCGCGGCATGAGCTACCAGCCCACCCCTGAGGACAGGTTCACGTTCGGCCTGTGGACCGTCGGCTGGCAGGGCCGGGACCCGTTCGGGGACGCCACCCGCCGGGCCCTCGACCCGGTCGAGTCGGTGCAGCGCCTGGCGGAACTCGGCGCCCACGGAGTGACCTTCCACGACGACGACCTGATCCCCTTCGGTTCCTC
>NZ_JBIALO010000017.1:0-50414 GCF_042873595.1 Streptomyces sp. NPDC004629
AACCCGACCGCTCTGTTCGTCCGGCAGGAGACTTTCCCCTTCAGCGAGCGCGTGCACTACGACCCGATGTTCTGGCGAATCCCGCCGACCATCGTATCCGCACGCTTCGCCGACGCCCCCGATGCTGAACTGCTGCTCATGTCGTGGCACGCAGCGTTCAACAGCCCCAAGGGCCGGGGACGGGAGGCCGACGAGATCACGGCGTTCGTCGACCGGATGAAGCAGCGCGGCGGTTTCATCGGCGGCGGCGACTGCAACGAGTACCCGATCCCGCACGGTGAGACCATTCCGCCCATCGACTGGTCGACGGTCACCGACCACGCGCACACGCACCACCGCACCACCCTGGCCCCGGACGGATCCCGGATCGGCTGCACGTATCTCGACCGGGCCCTGCTGACCCGCGGGCTGCACGACGCAGCCCGCTACGCCGCCTACGAACGCGGGCAGACCAGCGCTCTGGCGGCGACGGCGGGGCATGCCCGGCCCGACCAGGGCGGCCCCCGGCGCAT
Organism: Streptomyces sp. NPDC004629; assembly: GCF_042873595.1. Lineage (NCBI taxonomy): Bacteria > Bacillati > Actinomycetota > Actinomycetes > Kitasatosporales > Streptomycetaceae > Streptomyces > Streptomyces sp. NPDC004629. Next base: position 513 of record NZ_JBIALO010000017.1, read on the forward strand.
CGATCGCGTCTACTCGGACGGGCGGATCACGCGGGCGGTGCTGGCCGTCAACGTCCTGACGATGGAGGGGACGAGCGACCACTGGGGCGTAGAGGTCGTGTACTCCCGCCGTGGCCTCGGCGCGGCGCTGCGCCGCGAGCACGAACCGCTCCCGCGGGTCCAGGCGGTCCTCGCACCAGTGGCCTGACCGAACGCGGCCTCGGGGAACGGCAGCCGCCCAGCACGGTCCGGTCGGACCCCGTCGGTGGGGCCCGACCGGACACCAGGAAGACACCGCATGATCATCAAGAGCAGCATGCCCACCGCCCGAGCGCTGGCGCCCCCGCCGCTGCGCTCCGGGACCGTCCGCATCGCCTCCATCGATGTGGAGTGGACGAAGAACTACCGCATCAAGAACGGGCAACGGCCCTTCTGCTACAGCGTGGCATGGCTCGACCTGCCCGTCGGCCGGACTCCGGACCTGGACGGAGCGCCCTTCGAGTGGTCCAGCGTGTACGTGGACGAGCCAGGCGAGATGGACACCCTGATCCGGCACGCCGCGGTATGCGTCACCTCGGCCGCTGAGACGGCCACCATCATCACCGGTCACCAGTTCTGCGCCGACCTGTCCCTCCTGCAGGCCAATGCCCCCGCGGACGCGGTTCCGGCCCTGGAAGCTGCCCGGGAGCAGTGGCGGCAGCGTCGAGACGCCGACCCGGACACCAGCCACTACGTGGACACCCGGTACGACGCCGGGCACCTACTCGCCGGCGTGTCCCGCCGCCTGGTCGACGTGTGCACCGAACTCGGGCTCGACGTCACCCAGCCCGAATTGCTCAACAAGTCCATGCCGGCCTGGCACCGTCTGTGGGTCGAGGACGGCGACGCTGAGGGCCGGGAGCGCGTCAGCGTCCTGAACCTGCGGCACTCCGTCTCCACGGCCTACGTTGCCGCGCTGACCGCTGGCCTAGCCCAGCGGCCGGACACCGGCCTGAACGTCAACCGAGCCATCGCCGAGGGCGCCAAGGGCGCGTGGGACTGGCTCGAAACACCCACCTTCACCGCCCTCCTGGAGGAACCTTGTCCATCTGCGACTGCCGCGTTATCGCCGTCGAAGGCACCCAGGCCACTGGCAAGACGACGTACGTCCATGTGCTGACCGCCCACCTGCGCGAGCAGGGCGCCAACGTCACCTGCACCGCAAGGGGCGCGGGGAACTGCGTCCCATCACGACGCTGCCGCAGCCGGACGAGGAGACGTCATGCCCGCTCACAGCGGAACGCCTGGTTCGCCATGTGGGCTTCCGGCGCCGTGCGGCGCCCCTAGTCTGGGGCGCGTGGACGAAGAGTTGCGATCACTCACGGAACGCTTACGGCAGGAGTCACGCGGAGCGGCCGGGTACCAGCGGCTGGTCGCGACGGACGACCCCGACGAACTGGCGGAGGTGCTGGTCGCGGCCGGACAGCCGCTGTGGGCCAGGGAACTGGCCGCGTTCCGGCTGGGCGTGGCGGGCGACCGGCGGGCATTCGAAGCCCTCGTGCTGCTGCTCAACCACCGCGACCCGCCGCGCTGTGCCTCCGCCGCCCACGCCCTCGCCCGGCTCGGCGACCCGCGCACGGCCCGCGCCGCCGCCGCCCTCGCCACCAACGAACTGCGCGTCGCCTACGCCCTGCACCCGGTCCGGCTCCTGGTGGAGCTGCGCGCCCCCGAGTCCGTGCCCGCGCTGATCACCACCCTGGAGCGGCGGCTGCGCCCGCACGACCCCTACCGCCGGGTGGCCCTCGCCTGTGTGGAGGGCCTGGGCGAGCTGGGCGACCCCCGGGCCAGGACCGTCCTCAACGAGGCCCTGGCCCACCCGGCGCTCGCCGAGCCCGCGGCACACGCCCTGGCCCGGATCCCCCTGCGGAGATGACACCGGGTCAGCCCGCCAGTGCCCGCGTGTACCGCACCTCGGGCACCGGCACGCCGTCCACGTCGAAGGGTTCCTCGGCGCCATCGGCCCGGAACCCCGCCCGCTCGTAGAAGCGCCGGGCGCGCACGTTCTCCTTCAGCACCCACAGCGCCATCCGCGGGTGGCCGGCGACCGCGCGCTGCCGTACCGACTCCGCGAGCAGCGCCCACCCGACGCCGACCCCCAGACGCCCGGGATCGACGTACAGCGCGTACAACTCGGCGTCGGCGGTGCGCGCGTCGCCGTCCCGGTAGGGCCCGTGCGCCGCCCAGCCGACGATCTCGCCGTCCAGCTCGGCGACCAGGTTGACCACCGGGCCCGTCCTGTCACCAAAGCGCGCGCCGCCGCTCGGCGTCCGCCGGCACGCTGAGCGCGTCGAGGTGTGCCTGGGGCAGGAGGCCGCGATAGGCGTTCTGCCAGCCGTGGACGCGGATCTCTGAGACGCGGTCGCAGTCGGCCGGCGTCATGGGCCGCAGCAGTGGTGCGGTCACTCGGTCACCACCGCGAACGCCTCTATCTCCATCAGGAACTCCGGGCGCACCAGCGCGGACACCTGGACGGCGGAGGCGGCCGGGAGGCGGTCGTCGGGTATGTGGGCCGCGCGGGCCGTGCGGATCGCGGGCATGTGGGCCATGTCCGTGACGAAGTAGGTGAGTTTGACGACGTCCCCGAAGTCCGCCCCGGCGGCGGCCAGGCAGCGCCGCAGGTTCTCGAAGACCTGGCGGGCCTGGGCCACCGGGTCGCCCGCGCCGACGAGTTCGCCGTCCCCGTCCAGCGGGAGCTGGCCGGAGACGGCGACGAAACGGCCGGTGGCGGCCACGACATGGGTGTACTGGGCGGCGGGCGCGACCCCGTCGGGGGCGGGAATCCTGATCGGCTCACTCATGCGTCCATGGTGGACCACGGGTGTGACAACGCCCCGCGGGCCGCGGGGATCGCGCGGTGCTCAGCCGCGGAAGCCGAGCAGACCGTGCAGGGTCGAGCCGCGGGACGCGGCGGACGCCTCCTTGGTGCGCAGCGGCTTGGGGTCGGGCGTCCGCTCGCACACCGCGTCGGCGGCGCCGTCGCCGCGCGGGACCGTGCCGTCGGTCAGATAGCGGGCCAGGTGCTCGTCGAGGCAGGCGTTCCCGCTCAGCGTGATGCCGTGGTTTCCGCCGCCCTGCTCGACCACCAGGCTGGAGCCGGCCAGCAGACGGTGGACGGTGACACCGCCCGCGTAGGGGGTGGCCGCGTCGTCGGTCGCCTGGAACAGCAGGGCCGACGGCAGCTCGCCGTTGGCGATGTTCACCGGCCGCAGGGTGCCGGTGGGCCAGAAGGCGCACGACGCGTTGTACCAGGCGTTGTTCCAGGCCATGAACGGCGACTTCTCGTAGACCGCCCAGGTGTCCCGGTGCCAGCGGTTCCAGTCGCGCGGCCAGGAGGCGTCACGGCACTGCACCGCCGAGTAGACGCTGAAGCCGTTGTCGCCGGACCCGTCGACGGCACCGAAGTCGTCGTACGCCTCGACCAGCGGGCCGGTCTTCTTGTCGTTCACGTACGCCGCGAACGCCTCGGCGAGATGGGGCCAGTAGCCGTCGAAGTAGCCGCCCGGCATAAAGGTGTCCTCCAGCTCGGCGGCGCCGACCCTGCCGCCCGCCGGCCGCGCGGCCAGCGCCGCCCGCATCGCGTACCACTTGGCCTCGACCGCCTCCGGGTCCGTGCCGAGCCGGTACGCGGAGTCGTGCCGGGCGATCCAGGCCATCAGGGCGCGGTGGCGGTCGTCGAAGGCGTGGTCCTGGTTGAGGTTGTTCTCGTACCAGACGCCGGTCGGGTCGACGATCGAGTCCAGCACCAGACGGCGCACCCGCTGCGGATACAGCTTCGCGTAGACCGCGCCCAGGTAGGTGCCGTACGAGTAGCCGAGGTAGTTGACGCGCTGCGCGCCGAGGGCCTGCCGGATCACGTCCAGGTCCCGCGCGGCGCTCACGGTGTCGATGTGCGGCAGCACGTCCGCGTACTTCTTGCCGCAGTCCGCGGCGAAGGCCCGCGCGCGAGCCAGGTTGGCCTGCTCGATCGCGGACGTGCTCGGCACCGAGTCGGGCCGCACCGCGTCGAAGTGGCCCGGCCGGCAGTTGAGGGCGGGGCTGCTCCTGCCGACGCCGCGCGGGTCGAACCCGATGACGTCGTACTGGGCCGCCACCTTCTTGGGCAGCGCGGACGCGACGAAACCGGCGAGCGTCAGACCGCTGCCGCCGGGGCCGCCCGGGTTGACCAGCAGCGGGCCCTGGGAGGTCTGTGCGGTGTGCGGGATCCGGGAGAGCGCGAGCGTGATCTGCTTCCCGTGTGGGTGCGCGTGGTCGAGCGGCACCTTGAGGGACGCGCACTGGAGCGCCGGGTAGTCGGTGGTGCCGCACTTCTTCCAGGTGAGCTTCCCGACCGAAGCGGCAGATGCGGTGGCAGCGGCAGCGGCAGCGGCAGCGGCAGCGCCGGCGGGGGCGGCCTGGGCGCCCGTGACGGTGTGCCGCGGGCTCGCGCCGGCGGGGACGGCCGTGAGCGATCCGGCCACGACGGCGGCGGCAGCGCACAGCACGGCAGCGCGTGTTCTCATTGCGTCCTCCCGGGACGGAGAGGTCGGAGCCGCGAGGGTCGCGGTCCTCGCCGCATCGTCCCGGAAGGGGCGCCCGGAAGAACCCGTTCTGGTGATACTTGACCCGATTGGGCCGCTGGATGCGCTCGAACGCTCTCAGATCAGCGTGAGTTGCACCGGCTCGGCCGGCTCCGCGCCGTGGGCCGGCGGCAGCTCCGGCTCCGGCAGCCGGATGCGGCGCGGCATCCCCGCGCGCGTGGGGCCGATGCCGTACTCCCGGGCCAGCTCGTGCACCTGACGGGTGATCCGGCGCTGGTACCACTTCGGCGCGTAGGCGCCCTCCGCGTACAGCCGCTCGTAGCGGCGCACCAGGTGCGGGTGGTGCCGGCCGAGCCAGGCCATGAACCACTCGCGGGCCCCGGGCCGCAGGTGCAGCACCAGCGGGGTGACGGAGGTCGCACCGGCGGCCGCGATCGCCCGCACGGTGTCCCTCAGCTGGGCCGGGTGGTCGCTCAGGAACGGGATCACCGGCGCCATCAGCACACCGCAGCCGATGCCGTGCTCGCCGAGGGTCCGCACCACGTCCAGACGGCGTTCGGGCGCAGGCGTGCCCGGCTCCACGGTGCGCCACAGGCCGGGGTCGGTGAAGCCGACGGAGACGGAGATGCCGACGTCCGTCACCTCCGACGCCTGCTTGAGCAGATCCAGGTCGCGCAGGATCAGCGTGCCCTTGGTGAGGATCGAGAAGGGGTTCGCATGGTCGCGCAGCGCGGCGATGACGCCCGGCATCAGGCGGTAGCGGCCCTCGGCGCGCTGGTAGCAGTCGACGTTCGTGCCCATCGCGATGTGCTCGCCCCGCCAGCGCGCGGAGCCGAGCTGGCGGCGCAGCAGGTCGGGCGCGTTCACCTTGACCACGATCTGGGTGTCGAAGCCGATCCCCGTGTCGAGGTCCAGATAGCTGTGGGTCTTGCGGGCGAAGCAGTACACGCACGCGTGCGAGCAGCCGCGGTAGGGGTTCACGGTCCATTCGAAGGGCATGCGCGAGGCGCCGGGCACCCGGTTGATGATCGAGCGGGCCCGGATCTCGTGGAAGGTGATCCCGCGGAACTCGGGCGTGTCGAAGGTACGGGTGGTCACCGCGTCCGCGCCGAACAGGGCCGCGTCGGCCCGGCCGTGCGTCGGTGGGCCCGGCTCCACTGTGAGGTTCTCCCAGCGCATGACGCCTCCTCGGTAGCGCTGTCCACAGAATAGAACACCCGTTCGCATGATCGTGCAAGGGCGGTTTCCGACCGCTTCCGGCATCCCGATTTGGCGGCCGGGAACGGGGGTGGTTGGCTTGCCCCAACCCCGAGAACCGAGGTCCTGGAGGAAGTCAATGGCGCAGGTCGAGGCCACTACGGAGCGGGTCGTCGCGGCGGACGCGGAGAAGGTGTTCGACGCCCTCGCCGACTACAGCGGCACGCGCGCGAGGGTGCTGCCCGAGCAGTTCAGCGAGTACGAGGTGCGCGAGGGCGGCGACGGACAGGGCACCGTCGTCCACTGGAAGCTCCAGGCCACCAGCAAGCGCGTCCGCGACTGCCTCCTGGAGGTCACCGAACCCACCGACGGCGAACTGGTCGAGAAGGACCGCAACTCCTCCATGGTCACCGTCTGGCGGGTCACCCCGGCGGGCGAGGGCAGGTCCCGTGTCGTCGTCACCAGCACCTGGACCGGGGCCGGCGGCATCGGCGGCTTCTTCGAGCGGACCTTCGCGCCCAAGGGGCTCGGCCGGATCTACGACGCGCTGCTCGCCAAGTTCGCCGCCGAAGTCGAGAAGTAGCCCAAGACACCGGTGGCTAAGGGACGTTGGCCCCCTCACCGGTTCGAGTGGATCTCCGGGTCGCCCGGCATGAATCCGTAACTCGTCGCGCTTGCTCGTAGTTGTCGCCCTTGCGCGGGAAATGTGCGGCAGCGCGACGAGGGGAGCGATACGTGGGCGGGACGACTCTGGTGGAGCACGAGCCGGTGGTGGCACCTTCCGAGGTGCCGCCACCGCCGCCCGCCCCCGCCCCCGAACTGAGCCGGAGCGGCGTCCGGCTGGTCTTCTTGGGGCTGATGCTCGCCCTGCTCCTCGCCGCGCTGGAGCAGATGATCGTCGCCACCGCGCTGCCCAAGATCGTCGGCGAGCTGCACGGCCTGGACAAGATGTCCTGGGCGATCACCGCGTATCTGCTCACGTCCACCGTGGGACTGCCGATCTACGGCAAGCTCGGCGACCTCTTCGGCCGCAAGGCCGTCTTCCAGTTCGCCATCCTCGTCTTCGTCATCGGCTCCGCGCTGGCCGGACGGGCGCAGAGCATGGACCAGCTGATCGCCTACCGGGCCGTCCAGGGCATCGGCGCCGGCGGGCTGATGATCGGCGTGCAGGCGATCATCGCGGACATCGTGCCGCCCCGGGAGCGCGGCCGGTTCATGGGCCTGATCGGCGCCGCCTTCGGCCTCGCCTCCGTCGCCGGACCGCTGCTCGGCGGCTACTTCACCGACCACCTGTCCTGGCGCTGGTGCTTCTACATCAACGTGCCCTTCGGCCTGGTCACCCTGGCCGTCATCAGCGTCGTGCTGAAACTCCCCAAGCAGCGCGTGCGCGCCCGGCTCGACGTGCTCGGCGCGCTGCTGCTGGCCGCCGCCTCCACCTGCCTGGTGCTGCTGACCAGTTGGGGCGGCACCGAGTACGACTGGGGCTCGCGCCAGATCCTCGGCCTCGGCGCGGGCGCCGCGGTGGCCACCGTCCTGTTCCTGGTCGCCGAGCACTACGCCGCCGAACCCCTCATCCCGCTCAGGCTGTTCCGGGACTCGGTGTTCAACATCACCGGGCTCGTCGGCCTCGTCATCGGCATCGCCCTGTTCGGCGCCGCCAGCTATCTGCCGACCTTCCTGCAGATGGTCGACGGGGCCACGGCGACCGAATCGGGCCTGTTGATGCTGCCCATGATGGGCGGCATCGTCGTCGCCTCCATCGTCTCAGGACAGCTCATCAGCCGCACCGGCCGCTACAGGGTCTACCCCGTCCTCGGCGGCGTCCTCTCGGCGGCCGGGATGTGGCTGCTGTCCCGGCTGGAGATCGACACGCCCCGGCTGCACTACAGCATCTGGATGGCCGTCCTCGGCGCCGGCATCGGCATGGTGATGCCCGTCCTCATCCTGGCCGTGCAGAACTCCGTGCGCCCCGCCGACCTCGGCACCGCGACCAGCGCCAACAACTACTTCCGGCAGATCGGCGGCAGCGTCGGCGCCGCCGTCTTCGGCACCCTCTTCGCCGGCCGGCTCACCGACGCCCTCAGCGAACGCCTTCCCGCGCAGGCCGGCGCCCGGCTGCCGGACGCCGAGTCGATCACCCCGCAGGTGGTCCACGCCCTGCCCCCGGCGCTGCGCGACGCCTACATCCGCGCCTATGCCGACGCGATGCCCCGGATCTTCCTCTATCTCGTCCCGGTGCTCGTGCTCGGCCTGCTCATCGCCTTCTTCCTCAAGGAGAAACCGCTGGTGTCCCACAACGCCCCCGCCACCGACCAGGAGACCGCACAGGTGCACGCCGCCATCCCGCAGGCCCGTTCGTCCCACGCCGCGGGCATCCCCGTCTGCGGCACGGTGCAGCACCCCGACGGCACCGTGGTGCCGCGCGCGGCCCTCACCCTCATCGACGTGGCCGGACAGCAGATCGGGCGGGGCGCGAGCGGCAACGACGGGCGGTACGCGCTGTCCACGCCGGGCGCCGGCGCGTACGTCCTGATCGCCGCAGCGGGCGGCCACCAGCCGCAGGCCGTCTCCGTGAGCGTCGGCGAGCGGCCGGTCGAACTGGACGTCGTCCTCGGCGGCGCGGGCCGCCTGGCCGGCTCCGTGCTCACCGCGGACGGCGCCCCGGTGCGGGACGCCACCGTCACGCTGACCAACGCGCACGGCGAGGTCGTCGCCACCACCCGCAGCGGGCGCGAGGGCGGCTACGTCATCACCGAACTGGTCGCCGGCGAGTACACCCTCGCCGCCAGCGCGCCCGCCTTCCGGCCCGCCGCGCTCCCGGTGAGCGTGCAGGCGGCCCGGGAGACCCGGCAGGACGTCGAACTGGCGGGCGGCGCCGTGCTGCGCGGCACCGTGCGGGCCGGCGGCGGACGGCCCGTCGAGGATGCCCGCGTGACCCTCCTCGACGCGGCCGGCAACGTCGTGGACACGCTCACCACAGGCCCCGACGGAACGTTCCGGTTCGTCGACCTCTCCTCCGGCGAGTACACCGTCATCGCGGCCGGCTATCCGCCGGTGGCCACCGTCCTTCAGGTCGCCGGCGGCGGACGCACCGAGCGTGACCTCCAACTCGGCCACGAGGACTGACCCGGGCGCCCGGGGGGCGCGAACCCACTCGTGCGCCCCCGGGGCGCGCGTCCCGTGCGCCGGAGCGATCAACCGGCGCCAATTACGGCGTTGGCACACATCGCGCCGGGGCGGCGCCGTACGGTGGGGACGGGCGGCACAGATCTTTGCGGAGCCGTGGGGAGAGGGGGCCTGGGCCATGGACGGTGGCACCGAGCGGGACTTACCTCCCAGCCGCGGGGCTGGTGACGGCGCGGTGGGCCGTATCCCGCTGGCCGTGGTCGTCGTCGACCTCGACGGCCTCGTGTCCCACTGGAGCACGGGCGCACGGCGGCTGTTCGGCGCCGCCAAGGAGGAGGCCATCGGCCGCTCCGTGCTCGACCTGCTGCCCGTCACGGGAGCGCTCCCCGACGACGAGATCACCCCGTACGGGGCGTACGCCGGCTACGACGACATCGGCCCCGGCCTTGAGTCCTCGCTCGACGGGCGGCTGAACTACGCCGCAGCGGGCCGCGCCCGCCTCAGTGCGCCGGAGCACGACCGCGACCGCGACCGCGTCGACGTGCTGTGGTGGGCGTACCCGCTGGTCGGGCCGGGCAGCGAGCGGCTGCTGGTGCTCGCCGCCGACGCGGACCGGCTGGGTCCGGACGGCGGGCCCGGAGCCGCGGCGTTCGAGCGGATAGCCCCCGGCTTCGCCCTGCACACCGACTTCCCCGGCGCCGACGAACTGGCCCGCCGGCTGCCCGAGATCCTGCCCAGCATGAGCGTCGGGGAGAGCGCCCGCATCGTCGCGCAGGTCCTCGAACTGGGCTACCCCATCCTGGAGTTCAGCCAGAACAACCGGGTGCCGGTGACCCCCGACTGGGGCGTGGCCCGGCGCACCGAGCGCCTGGCGCGGCGGGCCCGGGCTGACCGGGTCGCCGCGCAGGGCCTGCCCGTACCGGCGGAACTCGCCGACGAGGACGGCGAGGACGGCGAGGACGGCGAGGACGGCGAGGACCTGGAGTACGCCGCGGTCCGCGAACGCCTCGAATTCCTCAACGAGGTCAGCGGGCGCATCGGCACCTCCCTCGACCTGTCCCGGACCATCATGGAGGTCAGCCGGGCCGTCGTGCCCCGCTTCACCGACATCGCCGGCACCTATCTGCGCGAACAGGTCGTCGCCGGTGAGGGCTTCCCCGAGGGGGTGCCCGACACCACCACCATGTGGCACCGGGTGGCCGTCGAGCACACCGACGAACCCGGCCGCTGGGACGATGTCGTACCGGTCGGCGAGGCCATGCCGTTTCCGGCGCACACCCCGTTCTTCCAGTGCATGACCACCGGCGAACCCGTCCTCGTGCCGCGCATCAGCGAGGAGATGGGGCACGCCATCGCCTCGCAGTTCGAGAAGCGCGACATCCGGCCCCTCATCAACAACCGCTCCATGCTGGTGGTGCCGCTGAAGGCACGCAACGTCGTCCTCGGCTTCATGATCCTGCTGCGCCACCCCGAGCGCACCGAGTTCAACGACATGGACCGGGTCACCGGAGCCGAACTCGCCGCCCGCGCGGGCCTCGTGCTGGACAACGCGCGCATGTACACCTACCAGGAGAGCGTCGCCGAGACACTCCAGGACAGCATGCTGCCGCACATCCCGCCGCACATGGCGGGCTGCGACATCGCCACCCGGTATCTGCCCGGCACCATGCTGGGCCGGGTCGGCGGCGACTGGTTCGACTGCGTCAAGCTGCCCGGCGCCCGCACCGCGCTCGTCGTCGGCGACGTCATGGGGCACGGCCTCAACTCGGCAGCGATGATGGGGCAGTTGCGCACCGCCGTGCAGACCATGGCCGCCCTCGACCTGCCGCCCGCCCAGCTGCTGCGCAACCTCGACGACCTCGCCCAACGGCTCGGTGACGGCTACCTCGCCACCTGTCTGTACGCCGTCTACGACCCGATCGAGAGCGAGCTGCTGATCGCCAACGCGGGCCATATCCCGCCGGTCCTGGTGCACGCGGACGGCCGCAGCGAACTGCTCGACCTGCCGACCGGCGCCCCCATAGGCGTCGGCGGTGTGCCCTTCGAGGCGGTGCGGGTGCGGGTGGAGTCCGGGGACCGGCTGGTGATGTGCACCGACGGCCTCGTGGAGGTGCGCGGCGAGGACATAGGCGTGGGCCTCGCGACGCTCTGCGAGTCCGCGGCCCATCCGGCGGCGTCCATGGACGACGCCTGCGACACGATCATCCGCGCCCTCAACACGCGCGGCGGACGCAAGGACGACGTGGCCCTGCTGATGGCGCGGCTCAACGGCATCGCGCCCGAGGACGTCGCCGAGTGGCGGCTCGGCCTGGCTCCCGCCGAGGTCGGCCGGGCCCGCGCCGCGGTCCGCGAGCAACTGCACGCATGGGGCCTCGCCCGGCTCGCCGACAGCGCGGAGCTGATGGTCAGCGAACTGGTCACCAACGCCCTACGGCACTCGCACGGCCGCCCGGTCCAGCTGCGACTGGTGCGCGGCGCCACACTGCTGTGCGAGGTGGACGACGACGATCACACCCTGCCGACGCTGCTGAGCGCCGGACCCGACGACGAGGCGGGGCGCGGGCTGCGCGTGGTGAGCACGCTGGCCCGGGAGTGGGGCACGAGCCGTACGACCGCCGGGAAGACGGTCTGGTTCGAACTGACCTCACGGCGCGGCTGACCGCCCGCTTTTTGGGGGGCGCGCGACGGCGTACGGGAACGGTTGGGCGTGGTGAAGGCGCACGCGGCGCGCTTGTCGCCGCGACCCGCACGCGATAGACCGTACGGGCCCGTCACACATGGCGGACGAGCGTCGCACCCTGGGGAGTTGGGCATGAGCGTGACGAGTCGGTACCGGGCGGCCTGGGAGGGTTTCTGGCGCGAGGCGCCCGACGAGCCGGGGGCGGTGTTCTGGGACGCCGACCCCGAGCTGACGGCGAAGGTCCACCTGGCCCTGTGGGAACCGCATCTGACGGACCCCGCCCTGCCGCTGATAGACCTGGGCTGCGGCAACGGCACCCAGTCCCGGTTCCTCGCCGACCGCTTCCCGCGCGTGCTGGGCGTGGACGTCGCCGAGGCGGCCCTGGAGCACGCCCGGCACGCCGACCCCACGGGCCGGGCGGAATACCGGCTGCTGGACGCCGTCGACACGAGCGACGCCGAGGCGCTGCACGCGGAACTCGGCGACGCGAACGTCTATATGCGGGGCGTGCTGCACCAGGCAGAACCGGACGACCGCCGGCCGCTGGCCGACGGACTCGCGACCCTCGTGGGGGAGCGCGGCCGGGTGTTCCTGGTCGAGCCGTCCGAGGCCGCCCGCCCGGTCCTCCAAGGCCTGGCGCAGGCTCCGGCGGGCCCGCCCCCGAAGCTCGCCCCGGTCTTCCGTCACGGCATAGCGCCCGGCGCGGTGGCCGACGACGCGGTGTCCGAGTATCTGCGCACGGCCGGGCTCACCGTCCTGGCGAGCGGCGAACTGCCGCTCGTCACGACCGAGTCCGCTTCGGACGGCACCCGCATCGAGTTGCCGTCCCAGTGGCTGGTGGCCGGCGCTCCCGTATGACGCCCCCCGGCTGACCGCCGGCCCGCTCCGCATCGTCCACGGCCGCGGGCCCCCCCCCCGCCCCCCCGGGGGGGGGGGGGGGGGCCCGCGGCCGTCTGCGACTGGGATCCCAGGCCGCCAATAATACCCCCCGGGGTACCTGTGCTAGCCTCGAAATATACCCCCGGGGGTACGTCGACGAGGAGAGGAGCGGACGGGCGTGTACTTCGTGGACACCATCGAACTGACGGGACTGGGCAACCGCGGCTATCTGGCCGGCGGCGGGCGGACGGCGGTGGCGGTCGACCCGCCCCGGGACATCGACCGGGTGATCGCGGTGGCCGCCGGGCGCGGTGTGCGGATCTCACATGTGGTCGAGACACATGTGCACAACGACTACGTCACCGGCGGACCGGAACTGGCCCGCGTCACCGGCGCCGCCTATCTGGTCCCGGCCGCGGCCCGCGTCGCCGTCCGCCACATACCCGTGCACGACGGGGAGCGCACCGTCGTCGACGCCGACGCCGGCCTGACCCTGCGGGCGCTCGCCACCCCCGGCCACACCCCGCACCACACCGCGTACGTCCTGGAGGACGCCGGAGCCGCCGTCGCGGTGTTCACCGGCGGCTCGCTGCTCGTCGGCACGGTCGGCCGGCCCGACCTGGTCGAACCGCGGCTGACCGAGCGGCTGGCCCGCGCCCAGCACGCCTCCGCCCACCGGCTCGCGGCCGAACTGCCCGACCACACGGCCGTGCTGCCCACGCACGGCTTCGGTAGCTTCTGCGCCTCGTCCGCGGCGACGGGCGGCGCCACCACCATCGGCGAGGAGAAGGCCGGCAACAAGGCGCTCACCCGGGACGTCGACGCGTTCGTCGCCGATCTGCTGGCCGGACTGGACGACATCCCCGCGTACTACGCGCACATGGGGCCGGCGAACACCGCCGGACCCGCACCCGTCGACCTCACCCCGCCCGCGCCGGCCGACGCCGACGAGATAGCCGCCCGGCTCGCGGCCGGTGAGTGGGTCGTGGACCTGCGCAACCGGGTCGCGTTCGCGGCCGGGCATGTCGCGGGCTCGTTCAACTTCGAGGCCGAAGGGCAACTCGCCACCTATCTGGCCTGGCTGATCCCGTGGGGCAAACCGGTGACGCTGCTCGCCGAAGACCCGGAACAGCTCGCCGCCGCCCAGCGCGAACTGGTCCGGGTGGGCATCGACCGCCCGGCCGCCGCGGCCACCGGCGACCCCTCGGCCTGGGTGCGGGCCGGGCAGGCGCCGGCTTCCTTCCCGCGGGCCGCCTTCACGGACCTCGCCGCGCGCCGGGCGGACGGGGACGTCGTGGTCCTCGACGTACGGCGGGTCACGGAGCGCGCGGACGGCTTTGTCGACGGCTCGGTGCACATCCCCGTGCACACCCTGCACCGGAGGCTCGATGAGGTGCCGGACGGACAGGTGTGGGTGCACTGCGCCGGCGGGATGCGCGCCGCCATCGCCGCCTCCCTGCTGGACGCGGCGGGCCGGGACGTCGTCGCGATCGACGACGCCTTCGCCCACGCCGCACCGGCGGGCCTGCCCGTCCGGACCGCGTGATGCGGCGAAGAGCGGCGGCCGGCCCGCACGCATCCGGGCTCGCACACCCGCGGCGCGGCCGGGAACCCGCGGTCGCCGGCGGCGTGGGTGAAGGCGGTCGGGCCGGGTGAGCGCGCTCGTCCTCGCCGTGGTGGCCGGTGGCGCCATCGGTCTGGCACTCGGCTCGCTCGGAGGCGGCGGCAGCGTGCTCGCCGTACCCGCGCTGATCTACCTGCTCGGCTTCACCCCGGTCGCGGCCACCACCGCGAGCCTCGTCATCGTGTCGCTCACCACCGCCGCCGCGGTACCCGCGCACGCTCGGAACGGCCACGTCCGCTGGCGTACCGGGCTGCTGTTCGCGGCGGCGGGCATCGGTCCCGCGATGCTCGGCGGGCTGCTGGCGGCCCGGCTGCCGGCCGCCGTGCTCACCATGGCGTTCGCCCTGGTCGCCACGGTGGCCGGCGCCCATATGCTGCGCCCGCGCCCCGCCACCGCGGACGCCGCCCGGCCGGTCCGGACCGGGCGCGCCGTCGCGGCGGGCGCCGGGCTCGGTGCGGTCACCGGCGTCCTCGGCGTGGGCGGCGGCTTCCTCGCCGTACCGGCGCTGGTGGGCGTGCTCGGCCTGCGGATGCGTCCCGCGGTCGGCACCAGCCTGCTGGTCATCACCGTCAACTCGCTCGCCGCCCTCGCGCTGCGGGCGGGCACGGTCGACGGTCTCGACTGGACGGTGATCGGGCCGTTCGCGGGGGCCGCGGTCCTCGGCGCGTGGGACGGCCGGCGGCTGGCCGCGCGGGTGCCGGGGCGCACGCTTCAGCGGGTCTTCGGGGTGGTGTTGGTGGGGGTGGCGGGGGTGATGGTGCTCGGTGCGGTGCGCTCCGCGGGTTTGGTGGGGTGATGTGGTGCGGTGTTGTTTGCGGGCGGGGGTGTTGTGGTTGGTTGCGCGGTTCCTCGCGGCCCTTCGGGGGCGGGAACAGCCGCTCCTTCTTAGGTACCCCCGGGGGTATTCTGGCCCTGTCGTCACCACAGCAAAGGATTACTTGTCATGACCGGTTCCCCCGCGTCCCCCGCGATCGTCACGCTCGATGTCGAGCAGACCCGTGCCCGGCTGCCCGAACTGACCGTTGTCGATGTCCGTACCCCCGGCGAGTACGCCTCCGGTCATCTGCCCGGGGCCCTCAACATTCCCCTCGACCAGGTGCGGCGCGCCCTGCCGGAGATACGGCACGCCGCCGAGCGCGGCACGCTGCTGATGGTGTGCGCGTCCGGGAACCGCTCCGCCAACGCCTGCCGGCTGCTCGCGGAACACGGTGTGCCGGCCGCCACCCTGGTGGGCGGCACCGGCGGCTGGGCCGCCGCGGGCCACGCACTGGAGCGGCCCGCGGCCTGCGCGACCCGGGCCGCCTGGAGCATGGAGCGGCAGGTCCGGCTCACCGCGGGCGCCCTCGTCCTGCTCGGCCTGGCCCTCGGCCTGCTTGTGCATCCCGCGTTCCTGATCCTGTCCGCCGGCGTCGCGGGCGGCCTGGTCTTCTCCGCCGTCACCGACACATGCGGGATGGCGGCCGTGCTCGGCCGGCTGCCGCACAACCGGCCCCGCGCGGCCGACCTCGACACGGCACGTGCGGCGCTGCGCGCCCGTTGACGCGGGCGGCGCGACGGGCCGCCGGGGTGCCTCAGCGGCCGGGGCGCTCCGCGAGGGATGCCTGGGCGAGCAGATGGCGGGCCAGGTCGCGGGCCTCGTCCGCGGTCAGCGCCGCCCAGGTGCCCGGCTCGCCGTCCCGGTCCTGCCCCACGTCCAGCGTGACCCGGCTGATCGGCTTCTCAGGTGAGGCCAGCCGCAGGCACTTCACCGCGATCCGCCGGCCGCAGGACGTCACGAAGGACGTGCCTTCGGCCGTGTCCGGCCGCTCCTGACCTGTCATCACTCCCACGCCCTTCCCGGCCCTTCCTCGTTCTTCGAGGGCCCCGCCGGTACCCGACGGGGTATGGACCAGAGCGCCGGCGGGGGCCGGAATGTTCCCGAGCGCGGAGCTTTCCGCGGCTCGCTCGTGGCCGGTCGGCTCGGCAGCGCGTAACGTGGCGCGGCATGAAGATCCTCATCAGTGCGGACATGGAGGGCGCGACCGGCGTCACCTGGCCGGCCGACGTGCTGCCGGGGACGCCGCAGTGGGAGCGGTGCCGGTCGATGTTCACCTCCGACGTCGACGCCGCGGTCCGCGGCTTCCTGGACGGCGGAGCCGACGAGGTCCTCGTCAACGAGGCCCACTGGACCATGCGCAACCTGCTCCTGGAACGGCTCGACGAGCGGGCGCAGATGCTCACCGGGCGGCACAAGTCCCTGTCCATGGTGGAGGGCGTGCAGCACGGGGACGTGGACGGCATCGCCTTCGTCGGCTACCACGCGGGCGCCGGCATGGAGGGGGTCCTCGCACACACCTATCTCGCCAACTCCATCACCGGGGTGTGGCTGAACGGCGTACGGGCCAGCGAAGGCCTCCTCAACGCCCATGTCGTCGCCGAGTACGGGGTGCCCGTCGTCCTCGTCACCGGGGACGACGTGGCCTGCGAGGACGCGCTCGGCTACGCGCCGCAGGCGCTCAAGGTCGCGGTGAAGGACCATGTGTCCCGCTACGCGGCCGTGTGCCGCACGCCGGCCAGGACCGCCGCCGACATCCACACCGCCGCCAAGGAGGCCGCCACGCTGGCGGTGCGCCACGAACCGGTCCACGCGGGCCCGTTCACCATCGCCCTGGAGTTCGACGCCGAGCACCTGGCGCAGGCCGCCACCGTCGTGCCGGGCGTTGAGCGCACCGGCGAGCGCAAGGTGGCGTACACCAGCGGCACCATGTACGAGGGGATCCGCAGCTTCAAGGCGGTCACCACCATCGCCTCGGCCGCGGTGGAGGAGCAGTATGGCTGACGAGCGCGCGCTGGACGAGGTCGTCCGGTTCACCTCCGAACTGATCCGGATCGACACCACCAACCGCGGCGGCGGCGACTGCCGGGAGCGGCCCGCCGCCGAGTACGCGGCCGAACGACTGGCGGGCGCGGGACTCGAACCCACCCTGCTCGAACGCACCCCGGGCCGCACGAACGTCGTCGCCCGCGTCGAGGGCACCGACCCGTCGGCGCCGGCCCTGCTGCTCCACGGCCATCTGGACGTCGTCCCGGCGCAGGCCGACGAGTGGAGCGTGCACCCCTTCTCCGGCGAGATCCGCGACGGGGTCGTCTGGGGCCGGGGCGCTGTCGACATGAAGAACATGGACGCGATGATCCTCGCCGTGGTGCGGGCCTGGGCGCGCGAGGGCGTGCGCCCCCGGCGCGATGTCGTCGTCGCCTTCACCGCCGACGAGGAGGACAGCGCCGAGGACGGCTCCGGGTTCCTCGCCGACCGGCACGCCCACCTGTTCGAGGGGTGCACCGAGGGCGTCAGCGAGTCGGGCGCGTACACCTTCCACGACGGCGCGGGACGCCAGATCTATCCGATCGCCGCCGGTGAGCGCGGCACGGGCTGGCTGCGGCTGACCGCGCGCGGCCGGGCGGGGCACGGCTCCAAGGTCAACCGGGAGAACGCGGTGACCCGCCTGGCCGCCGCCGTCACCAGGATCGGCGGGCACGAGTGGCCGCTGCGGCTCACCCCGACCGTGCGCGCCGCCCTGACCGAACTGGCCGCCGTGTACGGCGTCGAGGCGGACCTGGACGATGTGGACGGGCTGCTGCGGAAGCTGGGCCCGGCCGCCAAGCTGGTGGAGGCGACGGTCCGCAACAGCGCCAATCCGACGATGCTGGAGGCGGGTTACAAGGTCAACGTGATCCCGGGCGAGGCCGTCGCCTTCGTCGACGGGCGGTATCTGCCGGACGGCGAGGACGAGTTCCGCGCCACCCTCGACCGGCTGACCGGACCGGGCGTCGACTGGGAGTTCCACCACCGGGAGGCCGCCCTCCAGGCGCCGGTGGACTCGCCGACGTTCGCCCTGATGCGGGCCGTCGTCGAGGAGTTCGCACCCGAGGGGCACGTCGTGCCGTTCTGCATGTCGGGCGGCACGGACGCCAAGCAGTTCTCCCGGCTCGGCATCACCGGCTACGGCTTCACACCGCTCAGGCTCCCCGAGGGCTACGACTACCAGGCCATGTTCCACGGGGTCGACGAGCGGGTGCCGGTCGAGGCGCTGCACTTCGGCGTCCGCGTCCTCGACCGCTTCCTGCGGACGGCCTAGACGATGGGGGATCGCATGCGGACCATGGCGTACGGCTCCTGGCCCTCGCCCATCGACGCGGCCCTGGCCGCAGCGCACGACGGCCACCCCGAATGGCTGGGCCTCGTCGGCGACGAGATCTGGTGGACCGAACCGCGGCCGGAAGAGGGCGGACGCAGGACCCTCGTCCGGCGCCGCGCCGACGGCGGGCAGGAGTCGCTGCTGCCCGCGCCGTGGAACGTGCGCAGCCGCGTCATCGAGTACGGCGGTCACCCCTGGGCCGGTGCGGTGCGCGACGGCCGGCCGCTCGTCGTGTTCGTGCACTTCGCCGACCAGAGGCTGTACCGGTACGAGCCGGGCGGCGAACCTCGCCCGCTCACACCCGTCTCGCCGGTCGGCGGCGGACTGCGCTGGGCCGAGCCACGGCTCGACCTGGAACGCGGCGAAGTGTGGTGCGTGCTGGAGGAGTTCACCGGCGAAGGGCCCGGCGACCTGCGGCGCGTCGCGGCGGCCGTGCCGCTGGACGGCTCCGCCGCCGAGGACCGCGGCGCCGTGCGCGAACTCACCGCCGAACGGCACCGGTTCGTCACCGGCCCGCGGCTCTCGCCGGACGGCCGGCGCGCCGCCTGGCTCGCCTGGGACCATCCGCGCATGCCCTGGGACGGGACGGAGCTGATCGTCGCCGACGTCACGGCCGACGGCACCCTGCGCGGGGCGCGGACGGTCGCCGGGGGACCGGCGGAGTCCGTCGCCCAGGCCGACTGGGCGGCCGACGGAAGCCTGCTGTACGCGAGCGACCGCAGCGGCTGGTGGAACCTGTACCGCGACGGCACCCCGCTGTGCCCGCGCGAGGAGGAGTTCGGCGGGCCGCTGTGGAAGCTCGGGCACCGCTGGTTCGCGCCGCTGGACAGCGGACTGATCGCGGTCGTGCACGGCCGCGGCGCGAAGGCCCTCGGCACCCTCGACCCGGAGACCGGCGAACTGGCCGACGCGGCCGGACCCTGGTCCGAGTTCGAGCCGACGCTCGCGGCGCACGGCGACCAGGTCGTCACCGTCGCCGCCGGCCCGCACAGCGGGTACGAGGTCGTCGAACTGGACACCGGCACCGGCCGGGCCCGGGTGATCGGCGCCCGGCACACCGACCCGGTCGAGGCGGCCCTGTACCCCGAGCCGCGGGTGCGCACCTTCACCGGCCCCGGCGGACGCGAGGTGCACGCCCACGTCTACCCGCCCCACCACCCTGACGTGAGGGCACCGGACGGCGAGCTTGCGCCCTACGTGGTCCGGGCACACGGCGGGCCCACCGGCCGCGCCCCGCTGGTGCTGGACCTGGAGATCGCCTACTTCACCTCGCGGGGCATCGGGGTCGCCGAGGTCAACTACGGCGGCTCGACCGGGTACGGCCGCGAGTACCGGGACCGGCTGCGCGAGCAGTGGGGCGTCGTCGACGTCGAGGACTGTGCCGCCGTCGCCCTCGCCCTCGCCGACGAGGGCACCGCCGACCGGGGCCGGCTCGCGATCCGCGGCGGCAGCGCGGGCGGCTGGACCAGCGCGGCCTCCCTGACGAACACGGACATCTACGCCTGCGGCACCATCGTCTACCCGATCCTCGACCTCACCGGCTGGGGCACGGGAGAGACCCACGACTTCGAGTCGCGGTACCTGGAGGGCCTGGTCGGGCCGCTCGCCGAGGTCCCCGAGCGGTACGCGGAGCGATCGCCTGCCGAGCACGCCGACCGGATCTCCGCGCCGTTCCTGCTGCTGCAGGGCCTGGACGACGTGATCTGCCCGCCCGTGCAGTGCGAACGCCTCCTCGCCCGGATCGCCGGACGCGGGGTGCCGCACGCCTACATCGCCTTCGAGGGGGAGGGGCACGGCTTCCGGAAGGCCGAGACGCTGGTGCGCGCCCTGGAGGCCGAACTCTCCCTGTACGCCCAGGTGTTCGGGCTGGACGTGGCCGGGATCCAGAAGCTGGAGCTGGTGACGTGAGCGCACTCGTACGGCCGCCGCGGCTCGTCCCCGGGGCGCGGGTCGCGGTGGTCGCGCCGAGCGGCCCGGTGGCCGAGGAACGCCTGGCGGCGGGCCTCGACATCCTGCGCGGCTGGGACCTCGACCCGGTCGTGCAGCCCCATGTGCTGGACCGGCACGGCCGACTGGGCTATCTGGCGGGCACGGACGCCGACCGGGCCGCCGACCTCCAGCGGGCCTGGTGCGATCCGGACGTGGCCGCGGTGCTGTGCGCCCGCGGCGGCTACGGCGCACAGCGCATGGTCGACCTGCTGGACTGGGAGGCGCTGCGGGCGGCCGGCCCCAAGGTGCTCGTCGGCTTCAGCGACGTCACCGCGCTGCACCGGGCCTTCGCCGCCCGGCTCGGCCTGGTCACGCTGTACGGGCCCGCGGCGGCGGGTGTCGACTTCGTCAAGAACCCGCGGACGCAGCAGCATCTGCGGGCCACCCTGTTCGCCCCCGAGACCGTCCGCACGATCGCCTCGGGCAGGCCCGCGCTGGTGCCGGGCCGGGCCCGTGGGGTCACCCTCGGCGGATGCCTGAGCCTGCTCGCCGCCGACGTCGGCACGCCGTCGGCCCCACCCATCGCCCGGGGCGGCCTGCTGCTCCTGGAGGACGTCGGCGAGGCGCCGTACCGCGTCGACCGGCTGCTGACCCAGCTGGTGCGCTCCGGACGGCTGGACGGCGTGGCCGGGATCGGCCTCGGGTCGTGGGCCGACTGCGGCCCGTACGAGGAGCTGCGGGCGGTCTTCGCCGACCGACTCGGCGGACTCGGCGTACCCGTCCTCGAAGAGATCGGGTTCGGCCACTGCGACGCGGCGCTGACGGTCCCGTTCGGTGTGACGGCCGAGTTGGACGCGACCGCGGGCACCCTGACCCTCGACGAGCCGGCCCTGCGCTGACCGCGGCGGCCGGGCCACCGCAGGGGCGTAGGGTGGCGGAATGCCGCACAGCCAGTCGCGCTATCTCGCCGAGGGCCCCCGGGTGGGCATACGGCACTTCACCTACGGGGACGGCCCGGAGTTCACCGCCCGCGCCCGGCAGAGCAAGGACCTGCACCACCCGTGGCTGTTCCCGCCGCTCACCGACGCCGCGTACGCCGGGTACGCGGGCCGGCTGATCGAGGACCCGACGAAGGCCGGCTTCCTGGTCTGCGAGAAGGACGGCGGGGCCATCGCCGGGTTCATCAACATCAACAACATCGTCGGGGGCGGCTTCCAGTGCGGCGCCCTCGGCTACGGCGCCTTCGCGCACGCGGCCCGGCGCGGGCTGATGCGCGAAGGGCTCGACCTGGTGATCGGGTACGCGTTCGGGCCGCTGCGGCTGCACCGGCTTGAGATCAACGTCCAGCCGGGCAACGCCCCCTCCATAGCCCTCGCCCGTGGCGCCGGGTTCCGCCTGGAGGGCTTCTCACCGGACATGATCTTCATCGACGGGGCCTGGCGGGACCACGAACGCTGGGCGATCACCACCGAGCTGCGAGCTACCGGTTGACCCTCATGCCATCCAGCGAGCCCTCCCCGGACTTCCGGCACCCCGGCAGCTCCGACCGGGTCGGCGCGGCCGAGACGCCCCAAGCGGACGGTTTCTGGGTGCACTTGGGCGCCGACGTCCTCAATCCCTCGGTGCTGCCCGCCGTCGACGGCCCCGACCCCGGCGGGCTGCTGCCCGACGAACTCGTCGCGCTGCCCGGCCCGTGGCTCGCCTCCCCGCGGTGCGTCGGCCTCAACGTCACCATCTACGCCCCCGACCTGGGCTCGGACGGCGCGGGCTGTGCTGTGGTCGTCGGCTTTGCGTAATCCTGACCGGTGGTGCCTCTGGTCGGCTCGCTCTGCGCCGGGTTCCATGGTGATCGTGACGACGATCCGACGTGAGGTACTGACGCTGCCCGCCGCCGAACTGGGCCAGGACAACCCGCTGCCCCCGCTGCGCCTGCTCGACGAGATGCACCGCATCGAGGACCGGGACCGCGACGAGATGCCCCGCGACATGGCCCGGCAGATCGGCTACGAGCCGCTGCGCAGCCTGCTGCCGGTCCGTGTGCGGGACGGCTACGACCGGGCGCGCGCCCTGCGCGCCCTCGACGCCCTCGTGATCGAGAACGACCGGCTGCGCGCCACCGTCCTGCCCGGACTCGGCGGCCGCGTCGCCTCCCTGGTCCAGCTGCCCACCGGCCGTGAACTCCTGTACCGCAACCCGGTGTTCCAGCCCGCCAACTTCGCCCTGAACGACGCCTGGTACTCCGGCGGCATCGAGTGGAACATCGGCGCGACCGGCCACACGGCCCTGTCCTGCGCGCCCTTGCACGCCGCCCGGGTCGCCGCCCCCGACGGCGGGCAGATGCTGCGGCTGTGGGAGTGGGAGCGGCTGCGCGACCTGCCCTTCCAGGTCGACCTGTGGCTGCCGGACGGCTCCGACTTCCTGTACGTCGGCGTGCGCGTCCGCAACCCGCACGAGCGGCCCGTACCCGTCTACTGGTGGTCCAACATCGCCGTGCCCGAGGAGTGCCGGGTCCTCGCCCCCGCCGATGAGGCCTGGTACTTCGGCTACGAGCGCCGACTGAGCCGGGTGCCCGTCCCGTCGTACGCGGGGATCGACCGGACGTACCCGCTGGCCGGCCCGCACGCCGCCGACTACTTCTACGAGGTCCCGGACGGCCGCCGCCGCTGGATCGCCGCGCTCGACGCCGACGGGCACGGGCTGGTGCAGACCTCGACCGACGTACTGCGCGGACGCAAGCTGTTTGTGTGGGGCAGCGGGCCGGGCGGGCGCCGCTGGCAGGAGTGGCTGACCGAGCCCGGCACCGGTGGCTACTGCGAGATCCAGGCCGGGCTCGCCCGCACCCAGCTGGAGCACGTCCGGCTGGAGGCGGCCGGCGAGGTGTCCTGGCTTGAGGCGTACGGACCGCTCGACGCGGCGCCGCACGGCGAGTGGGCCGCCGTGACGGACGGCGCAGCGCGACGACTGGAGGCGGCGCTGCCGCGGGCGGACGTCGACGCCGCGTACGCCGCCTGGAGGCCGTACGCCGACACCGAACCCGGCGAGACGCTGGCCACCGGCTCCGGCTGGGGCGCGCTCGAAGCGCTGCGCGGCGGGTGGAAGCTGCCCGGCACGCCCTTCGCCGAGTCCACCCTCGGCGAGGCCCAGGCACCCTGGCTGGAGCTGCTGCGCACCGGCTCCCTGCCCGAGCCGCGCCGGGTGGGGCCGCCGCACGAGACCCTGGTGGCCGCGCACTGGCGGGACATGCTGGAGAACGTGCCCGCAGCCCCGCACACCGAGTACCACCTGGGCGTCGCCCAGTGGCACGCCGGCGACCGGGCGCAGGCGGTGCGCAGCTGGGAGCGGGCCCTGCCGCAGGCACCCTCCGGGTGGCCGCTGCTGCGCTGTCTCGCCGTCGCCGACCAGGAGTCCGGCCACCACGAGCGGGCCGCCGACCGGTACGCGGAGGCCTTCGACGGCCTGTGCCGTGAACCGCGCGACGACGGTCCCTCGTGGACCGCCGCCACCGCCGCGCTCGGCCGCGAGGCCCTGGAGGCGCTGCTGGCGGCGCGCCGCGCCGGCCAGGCGCGGGCGGTGTGGGAGCGGCTGCCTCCGGCGGTCCGGCGGCGCGGCCGGTTCCGGCTCCTGGAGGCCGAGTTGCTGCTCGCCGAGGGGCGGCCCGCGCAGGCCCGCGCCGTCTTCGACGAGGGCTTCGAGGCGGCCGACCTGAGGGAGGGCGCGGAGACCATCGGGCGGCTGTGGTCCCGCCTCACCGACGAGCCACTGCCCGCCCGCTACGACTTCCGCATGCGCCCGACCACGCCCTGACGGCGGCCCGCCGTACGCGACCGGAGGCGTGCCCCTGCCGTCGGGTGCCGCCGTCAGGCCGTGTTCGGTCAGGCCCGGTGGTCCACGTACTCGAACAGGGAGCCGTCCGGGTGCATCGCGAGCAGATTGCGGCCCACGGGGGTGGCCACCGGACCCGCCAGGACCTGCGCGCCGAGGTCCGTCAGCAGCCGGTGGGCCTCGTCCACGTCCTTGACCGCGACCGTCGCGGCCACCTTGCGCAGCAGCTCAAGCTCGGCCTCCGGGCCGCTCATCAGCAGGAAGGAGCCGACGGCGGCGACCCGTACGCCGCCGCGTTCGGAGCGCACCGCACGGCCGCCCGTCAGACGTTCGTAGAAGGGGACCGCGGTATCGAGGTCGTCGACGCAGATGCGCAGCGAGGCGCCCAGAATCTCCATACCCACGAGCCTAGTTGGGCCGCACGGCCGAGACGCTCGCTTCCCGCGATCACTCACCGTACCCGGCCACACCCTGCGCACGGGCGCCCGGCGGACAGCGCACCCCGGCCTTCGCCCCGGCCCGCCCACCTGGTCACCGTGCGCCGGTCGCGGACTCGCGGGTTTGAGTGCGGCGCGCAGGGGGACGCGGAGGGCTCGGAGCAGTCGTACCGCCGGAGGCCCACCGTGAGGCGACCCCGCATCGTGATCGTCGGAGCCGGCTTCGCCGGGTACCGGGCGGCCCGTGCCCTGTCCCGGCGCGCCCGGCAGCGTGCCGACGTCACCCTGCTGAACGCGACCGACTATTTCCTGTACCTGCCGCTGCTGCCCCAGGTCTCCGCGGGCATCCTGGAGCCGCGCCGCGTCGCCGTCTCGCTGCCCGGCACCCTGCGCGACGTGCGCCTGGTGCTCGGTGTCGCGGACCGCGTCGACCTCGACGGGCGGGCCGTGCACTTCACCGACCCGGAGGGCCGCACGGGCACCCTCGACTACGACCGGCTCGTGCTCGCCGTCGGCAGCGTCAACAAGCTGCTGCCGGTGCCCGGCGTGGCCGAGTACGCGCACGGCTTCCGCGGCCTGCCCGAGGCCCTCTACCTGCGCGATCACGTGACCCGGCAGCTGGAACTGGCCGTCGCCGACGATCCGCGCGCCGCCGCGGCGCGCTGCACCTTCGTCGTGGTCGGCGCCGGTTACACCGGCACCGAGGTGGCCGCGCACATGCAGCGGTCCACCGCGGACCAGGCGCGCAGCAGGGCGCTGCCGGACGGGGTGCGGCCCCGCTGGCTGCTGCTGGACATCGCCCCACGCGTCCTGCCCGAGCTGGACGAACGCCTCTCGCGCACCGCCGACCGCGTCCTGCGGCAGCGGGGCGTCGAGGTCCGCATGGGCACCTCGGTGCAGGAGGCCACCCACGACGGGGTACGGCTCACCGACGGTGAGTTCATCGCGACCCGCACGCTGGTGTGGTGCGTCGGCGTCCGGCCCGATCCGCTCGTCGAGGACGTCGGCCGGCCGCTGGAGCGCGGCCGGCTGATCGTCGACCCCTATCTCCAGGTCCCCGGCCATCCCGAGGTCTTCGCGTGCGGGGACGCGGCGGCGGTGCCGGACCTTGAGCACCCCGGCAAACTCACGCCGATGACGGCCCAGCACGCCTGGCGGCAGGGCGCGGTCGCGGCGGACAACGTGGCCGCCTCGCTCGGCGCCGGACAGCGCCGCCCCTACCGCCATCGCGACCTGGGCTTCGTCGTCGATCTCGGCGGCGCCCGGGCCGCCGCCGACCCGCTCGGCATACCGCTCTCCGGCCTGCTGGCCGGGGCGGTCACCCGCGGCTACCACCTGGCGGCGATGCCCGGCAACCGGGTCAGGGTCGCCGCCGACTGGCTGCTGGACACCGTACTGCCGCCCCCGGCCGTCCAGTTGGGGCTGGTGCGCTCCTGGTCGGTGCCGCTGGACACCGCCTCACCGGAACTGGCCCGCGTGCCGGGCGGACCCGGAGCGCACACCGGGAGCCACCCGGCGCCCGGCCCGGTCCGGCGCACCGACACCCCCGCCGAAGGAGACTCATGAAAACCGCCGAACTCAACCAGCTCGCCCAGCAGTTGCGCGTGGACAGCGTGCGCGCCTCCGCGGCGGCCGAGTCCGGGCACCCCACCTCCTCGATGTCGGCAGCGGAGCTGATGGCGGTGCTGCTCGACCGCCATCTGCACTACGACTTCGAGCGTCCCGCCCATCCGGCCAACGACCGCTTCGTCCTCTCCAAGGGCCACGCCTCGCCCCTGCTGTACGCCGCCTACAAGGCGGCGGGCGCCGTCGACGACGCCGAACTGCTGACCTTCCGCGCGCTCGGCAGCAGGCTGGAGGGCCATCCGACCCCGCGGCGGCTGCCCTGGGTGGAGACGGCCACCGGCTCGCTCGGCCAGGGGCTGCCGGTCGGGGTCGGCATCGCGCTGGCCGGCAAGCGGCTTGACCGCACCGGCTACCGGGTCTGGGTGCTGTGCGGGGACAGCGAACTGGCCGAGGGATCCGTCTGGGAGGCCGCCGAACACGCGGCGTACGAGCACCTCGACAACCTCACGGCGATCGTGGACGTCAACCGGCTCGGCCAGCGCGGCCCGACCCGGCACGGCCATGACCTCGACGCGTACGCCCGCCGGTTCCACGCCTTCGGCTGGCACACGGTGGAGATCGACGGCCATGACGTCGACGCCGTCGACCGCGCCTACGCCG
This sequence comes from Streptomyces sp. NPDC004629, assembly GCF_042873595.1. Lineage (NCBI taxonomy): Bacteria > Bacillati > Actinomycetota > Actinomycetes > Kitasatosporales > Streptomycetaceae > Streptomyces > Streptomyces sp. NPDC004629. Next base: position 27,143 of record NZ_JBIALO010000017.1, read on the forward strand.
AGGCCGAGTCCACCAGCGGGCAGCCCACCGTGATCCTCGCCCGCACCCTCAAGGGCAAGGGCGTCGCCGCCGTCCAGGACCGCGAGGGCCTGCACGGCAAGCCGCTGCCCGACGCGGAGGAGGCCATCGCCGAGCTGGGCGGCAAACGCGACCTGCGGGTACGGGTGCGGGAGCCGCACGCCGCCCGGACCCTGCGCTCGGCCCCGACGGAGCCCCTGGACCTGCCCCGCTACGAGCTGGGGGAGAAGGTGGCCACCAGGGACGCGTTCGGCAAGGCGCTCGCCGCGCTCGGCACCGCCCGCGGGGACGTCGTCGCCCTGGACGGAGAGGTCGGCGACTCCACCCGTACCGAGTTCTTCGCCAAGGAGCACCCCGACCGGTTCTTCGAGTGCTACATCGCCGAACAGCAACTGGTCGCCGCGGCGGTGGGCATGGCGGCGCGCGGCTGGGTGCCGTACGCCTCGACGTTCGCCGCCTTCTTCACACGCGCGTTCGATTTCGTGCGCATGGCGTCGATCAGCGGCTCCGGCATCAACCTGGTCGGCTCGCACGCGGGCGTCGCGATCGGCCAGGACGGGCCCTCCCAGATGGGTTTGGAGGACCTGGCGATGTTCCGCGGCGTGTACGGCTCGACGGTGCTGTACCCGTGCGACGCCAACCAGACCGCGAAGCTCGTCGCCGCCATGGCCGGCCTGGACGGCGTCCGCTACCTGCGCACCTCGCGCGGCGGCGGCCCGGTCCTCTACGGCCCGGACGAGGAGTTCCCGATCGGCGGCAGCAGGGTGCTGCGCTCCTCCGCCGAGGACCGGCTGACCGTGGTGGCCGCCGGGGTCACCGTGCCCGAGGCCCTGGCCGCCGCCGATCTGCTGGCGGGCGAGGGCATTTCGGTCCGGGTCCTCGATCTGTACTCGGTCAAGCCCGTCGACCGGCACACCCTGCGCCGGGCCGCCGAGGAGACCGGCTGTCTGCTCACCGTGGAGGACCACCACGAGGAGGGCGGCATCGGCGACGCCGTGCTCGACGCGTTCGTCGACGGCAGGCCGGTGCCCCGGCTGGTGCGGCTGGCGGTGCGGACGATGCCGGGATCGGCCGCGCCCGACGAGCAGTTGCACGCCGCGGGCATCGACGCCCAGGCGATCGCGGCGGCGGGCCGGCGGCTCGCACGGGAGACGGCCACGAGGTGACGGCCACCGGGCAGGCGCAGCGGACCGGCGGCACGAGCACGAGAGCACGAGCCGGGGGCCGGGGCGTCGGCCCCGGCCCCCGGCTCGGCAGCGCCGTACCCGTTGAATTCTGAATTCAGCTCGGCGGCCTGTGTGAATTCCGGCAGTGATGTCGTTGATACGGCGGTGACTTCAGTGATCCGTCACCGCGGGAATTCACCATCGATACCAGCGGCCGCGGCCGCCCGCGGTGGTCGTGCCGCGGACCAGGAACCCCAGCAACCAGACGACCAGCACCGCCAGGGCGATCCACCAGAGCAGTTTCACCGCGAATCCGGCGCCGAACAGGATCAGCGCCAGAAGCAGTACGAGCAGGATGGGAACCATAATTCGAACCTCCTGCATTTCGGGTTTCCCGAAATCCGCCGATCAGGCTTCCTTGCGGCAGAGGATTTCCGCGTGCAGCGCCGTGAACCAGCCGTCCTCGCGCTCTCCCCACTCCCGCCACGCCTCGGCCACGGCGCGCAGTTGGGCCTCGGTCCCGTGACCGCCCCGGACGGCCAGCTCGGCGTACGCCGAGGCGACGGTCCGCTCCGCCCACAGCCCGCTCCACCACGCCCGCTCCTGCGGCGTGCTGAACGTCCAGGTGGCGGAGGTGGCCGTGATGTCCCGCAGCCCCGCGGCCAGCGCCCAGGACTTCAGGCGCCGCCCGGCGTCCGGCTCGCCGCCGTTGGCGCGGGCCACCCGGCGGTACAGGTCCAGCCAGTCGTCCAGCCCCGGCAGCGCGGGATACCAGGTCATCGCCGCGAAGTCCGAGTCGCGGACGGCGATGAACCCGCCGGGCGCGGTGACCCGGTGCATCTCGCGCAGCGCCCGCACCGGGTCGCCGACGTGCTGCAGCACCTGGTGGGCGTGGACCACGCAGAACGTGTCGTCCGGGTAGTCCAGCGCATGGACGTCGGCCACCGCGAAGTCGATGTTGGTCAGGCCGCGTTCGGCGGCCGTGGCCCGGGCCAGGTCCAGCACCTCCGGCGCCCGGTCGACGCCGGTGACATGCCCGTCGGGGACCAGCGCCGCCAGGTCGGCGGTGATCGTCCCCGGGCCGCAGCCGATGTCCAGGATCTTCATATGGGGCTTGATCGAACCGAGCAGATAGGCCGCGGAGTTGGCCGCGGTCCGCCAGGTGTGCGAACGCAGCACCGACTCATGGTGCCCATGGGTGTAGACGGCGGTCTCCTGCGGTTTCGGCATGGTTCTACCCCTTCGCGTCGTCGCTCCGTACCGGCGCACCGGAGCCCGGTCCGCGGTACGCGTCACCGTACGCGCGCCAACCGAATGATGAGACCCGCGTATCACCATACGGACGACGTGGGTGGGCGGGACGAGCGGCGCCGGCGCGCCGGGCGGTAGACGGCCAGCGCCCGCGGCAGCTTCTCCACCGTCAGTCCGCCCCCCGCCTCGGTCACCTCACCGTCGTAGGCGAGCAGCGTGCCCGGCATGACCCCGCCCACCCGCAGCCGGTGCACCTTCACCGCCGCATGGGCCGAGGAACGGGTCAGTGGACCGGCGAGGGCGGCGGTGAGCAGCCGCAGGGCGGGCAGCCGGCCGCCCGGCACCACCCGGACGTCGAGCAGCCCGTCCGCCAGGTCCAGCCGGCGGCCGGACGCCAGGCCTCTGCGGTGGTACAGGCAGTTCCCCGCGAACAGCAGCCACAACGGGCGCTTGCGCCCGCCGACCTCGGCCGTCACCGGATGCCGGTCCGCGCGCAGCACCCGCACGGCGGCGAGCAGCCCGGCCGGCCAGCCGCCGATCCGGTGCGACCAGCGGTCCCGCTCCCGCACCAGCTCCGGATAGACACCGAGGCTCAGCGTGTTGAGGAAGATGCCGGCCCGCTCGCCCGCGGTGAAGCGGCCCACGTCCACCCGCACCGCCTCGCCCCGCCGGACCGCCCCGGCGAGGTCCCGCACGTCCTCCACGCCCAGGTCGTAGGCGAAGTGGTTGAGCCGCCCGCCCGGCAGCACCGCAAGCGGCAGACCGTGCCGCAGGGCCGCGGTGGCTGCCGCGTTCACGGTGCCGTCACCGCCGCACACCCCGAGCACCCGCGCCCGCGCCGCCGCCTTCGCCAACTCCTCCTCGACGTCCGCCGGTTCGCACAGCACGAGGTCCGCCTGCGGCAGCGCGTCGCGTAGCGCGCGCACCCGGTCCGCGGTGCCCGCCCCGGCGTTGGCGACCAGCACCAGGCCGCCCCCCTCGGGCAGCGCCGGGACCTCGGCACGCGGCCGGGCGGGCGGGGTGAGCTGGGCCCGGGTCGGCACCAGGCCCCGTACGGCGAACGCGGCCCCGGCACCGAGCGCGGCACCCGCGAGGACATCGCTCGGGAAGTGGACGCCGGTGTAGACCCGGGACACGGCGACCGAGAACGCCAGCGGGGCGACGGCGGCGCCCCAGGCCGGAGACTCCAGGGCGACGCCGGCCGCGAAGGCGGCGGCCGACGCCGCGTGGCCGGACGGGAACGACGTGGTGATCGGCTGCCGGTTCAGCCGCCGCACCAGTGGAACCGGGTCAAGGAGCGGACGGGGGCGGCGCACCGAGCGCTTGCCGATCGTGTTGATGGCCAGCGAGGCCAGCCCCAGCGAGGCGATGCCACGGACGGCGGCCCGCCGGGCGCGCGGGGTGCGGCTCGCCGCCACGGCCGCCGCCGTCGCGCACCACAGCACCCCGTGGTTCGCGCTCCGGCTCAGCCGCGGCAGTATCCGCTGGGCGGCCGGCCAGTGCAGCTCGGCGGCGGACTCGAACAGCCGGCGGTCGAGGTCGAGCAACCGCGCCCGCAGGGCGGTCCTGCCCGGCCTCGCAACGGTGAGGTCGACATCTGGGCTCATGTGGGTGCGGGTACCCTGAAGCGGTCGTTTTCCGCCCGTCAGCGGGGCGATCGGGGGATCGGGCGGTCGGGCGGGAGAAACCGAGAGGAACACCGCATGCGTCTGCTCCTGGTCCGTCACGGCCAGACCCCCTCCAACGTCGGGGGACTGCTCGACACCGCCGTGCCGGGTCCGGGGCTCACCCCCCTCGGGCAGCGACAGGCCGCCGCCCTGCCCGAGGCGCTCGGCGACGAGGACATCGAGGCCGTCTACGCCTCCACCCTTGTCCGCACCCAGCTGACGGCCGCCCCGCTGGCCGCCGCCCGCGGCCTCGACGTCCGGGTCCGGGACGGCATCCGCGAGCTGTCCGCCGGTGACCTGGAGATGCTCCCCGGCGACAGCGACCCGGGTCTCGTGTACATGACCACGGTGTTCGCCTGGGCCGGCGGCGACACCGAGCTGCGCATGCCCGGCGCGGAGACCGGCGCCGAGGCGCTGGCCCGGTTCGACGCGGTGGTCGCGGAGGCCACCGCCGACGGCGCCGCGACGGTCGCCATGGTCAGTCACGGCGCCGCGATCCGCATGTGGACCGCGGCCCGCGCGCACAACGTGGACGTGCCCTTCGTCGCCGCCCACCCGCTGGAGAACACCGGTGTGGTGGTCCTTGAGGGCTCCCCGGCCGACGGCTGGAAGGCGCTGTCCTGGGAGGGCGCGCTGGTGCTGCCCGCCGGGGCGAGCGGGCCGACCGGCCGGCCGGTGCCGCCCCGGACCGCCGAGCCGGCCCGCCCGGCCGACAGGGACGCCGCCCGATAACGGTTTGCCGCAGGTCCGGGGCGCCCCGCAGAATTCCTCCCCATGGGACACCTGGAAGCCGCGCACCTCGAATACCACCTCCCCGACGGGAGGGCGCTGCTCGGCGACGTGTCCTTCCGGGTCGGCGAGGGCGCCGCCGTCGCCCTGGTCGGCCCCAACGGCGCGGGCAAGACCACCCTGCTCCGGCTGATCTCCGGCGAGCTGAAACCGCACGCGGGCACCGTCACGGTGACCGGCGGCCTCGGCGTGATGCGCCAGTTCGTGGGGTCCGTACGGGACGAGACGACCGTACGCGACCTGCTGGTGTCCGTCGCCCCGCCGCGCATCCGCGAGGCGGCGCGGGCCGTCGACGAGGCCGAGCACGCGCTCATGACCGTCGACGACGAGGCCGCCCAGCTCCAGTACGCGCAGGCACTCGCCGACTGGGCCGAGGCACGTGGCTACGAGGCCGAGACGCTGTGGGACATGTGCACCACGGCCGCCCTCGGCGTGCCCTACGAACGCGCCCAGTGGCGGCAGGTGCGCACCCTGTCCGGAGGCGAGCAGAAACGGCTCGTGCTGGAGGCGCTGCTGCGCGGCACCGATGAGGTGCTGCTGCTCGACGAGCCCGACAACTACCTCGACGTGCCCGGCAAACGCTGGCTGGAGGAGAGGCTGCGGGAGACCCGCAAGACGGTCCTGTTCGTCTCCCACGACCGCGAACTCCTCGCCCGCGCCGCCGAGAAGATCGTCTCCGTCGAACCCGGCCCCGCGGGCGCCGACGCCTGGGTGCACGGCGGCGGCTTCGCCACCTACCACGAAGCCCGGCGCGAACGCTTCGCCCGCTTCGAGGAGTTGCGCAGGCGCTGGGACGAGAAACACGCACAGCTGAAGAAACTCGTGCTGAACCTGCGTCAGGCGGCCAGCATCAGCCACGAGCTGGCCTCCCGCTACCAGGCCGCCCAGACCCGGCTGCGCAAGTTCGAGGAGGCCGGGCCGCCGCCCGAGCCGCCGCGCGAGCAGGACATCCGGATGCGGCTGAAGGGCGGCCGTACCGGCGTGCGGGCCGTGACCTGCGCGGGGCTTGAGCTGACCGGCCTGATGCACCCCTTCGACCTGGAGGTCTTCTACGGCGAACGGGTCGCCGTGCTCGGCTCCAACGGTTCCGGCAAGTCGCACTTCCTGCGCCTGCTCGCCGGCGACGAGGTGGCGCACACCGGGGAGTGGAAGCTGGGCGCACGGGTGGTGCCCGGACACTTCGCCCAGACCCACGCACACCCCGAGCTGACCGGCCGCACCCTGCTGGACATCCTGTGGAAGGAACACTCCCAGGACCGGGGCGCCGCCATGTCCCGGCTGCGCCGCTACGAGCTGACACACCAGGCCGAGCAGTCCTTCGACCGGCTCTCCGGCGGTCAGCAGGCCCGGTTCCAGATCCTGCTGCTGGAACTGGCCGGTGCCACCGCGCTGCTGCTGGACGAGCCCACCGACAACCTCGACCTGGAGTCGGCCGAGGCGCTTCAGGAGGGCCTGGAGGCCTTCGAGGGCACCGTCCTGGCGGTCACCCACGACCGCTGGTTCGCCCGCTCCTTCGACCGCTACCTGGTCTTCGGCAGCGACGGCCGGGTACGCGAGACCCCGGAGCCGGTCTGGGACGAGCGGCGGGTGCAGCGGGCGCGCTGAGGCTCCGCCGGATGGGCCGTGGGGCGCCGTTCGTCCTCTGCCGTCTTCTGCCTGCCGCGCCACCGTGGCTGGTCGCGCAGCTCCCCGCGCCCCCTTCGGGGACGCTGCCCGGTCGCCGTGGGCCTCGGTCGGTCTGCCCTAGCGGCCCCGCCGGATGTTCGTACAGTGGATTCAGGAACGTGAGACACGACGAGCGGGGCACACCATGACCGGAGTCGACGCGGACCGTCTGGACGACCAGCAGCTCATGAAGGAGCTGGAGACGATCCACCGCACGCGCCACGACACACTGCTGTACGGATCGAACGACGCGTTGCGCGCCCACAACGAGCGCATGGCGCAACTTGAGGGCGAGTATCTGCGCCGCAACCCGCGCCGGCTCATCGCCGCGGGCCGCACCCGTGAGGGCGCGCGCGAGCGGGGCTGCGGGGGCACGGTGACCCCCGGCACCCCCGCCACCTGAGCGGCGCGGCGCAACCGGCGCGCACCGCTCGCGGCGGGTGACGACGCGTCAGCGCCGTTCGCCGGTCAGTGCCTCGGCCAGCTCCTGGACGTTGGCGTAACGTGCCGATCGCGGCAGCCGCCGTACCGCCTCGATCAGGTCGTCGGGCGCACGCCCGTGGCGCAGGGCGTTCGACAGCTCGCGCGGGCCGGCCGGGAACAGGCCGCGCCCGAGGAGCCGGGCCAGTTCCAGCCGCACCGACTCCAGCGACGTCCCGCGGCCGCTTCCCGGCACCACGGGGCCACGCCAGATCTGCGGGTCGTCCTCGGCGGTGGGCTCCGGGTCGTACCACTCCTCGCTGCGGGTGGGATGCCCGGACCTGAGCAGGCCCTTCAGCTCGTGCTTCATCTCGTCGTCCCGGTGGACGTTGAGACGGTCACTGCCTCGCTGCATGTCTCCCTCCAGATCTTTCAAGGGGTGCGCACCGCGTACCCGGGGGACGGACGGCCGACACACGGTTTCGGGGGCGAACCGGCGCCGATCGGCGGGGTCACCCGCCCGGCGGTTCGCATCCCGCTAATGGGGTCCGGCCGCGCGCGGGCCGCCGCCCGGCGGGCTGTGATGGCTGTGGGGCACGACCGCCGTGCTCCGCCCGCCGGGAGCCGGCCGCCGTGCTCCCGCAGCCGTCGCTTCCAAGGAGCCCGCTCATGCGCCGCACCGCCCGCGCCCTCGCCGTGGCCGCCCTGACCGGCTTCGTCGGGGGCACCCCCGCGGCCGTGTCCGCGGCTTCCGCCGCCGTGGCCGCTCCGGTGCCCGTCCGGCCCGGCGGCACGGTCACCGTGTCGGTGCCGTGCCCCGTGTCCACCGGAGGGGCCGCCCCGGACATCCTCGACACGCCCGGCACCCGCGACGGCGCGCCCATCACGACGGGGATGCGCGCCGTGACCGGCCCGGACGAGCCGGGTGCGCCCGGCGCGGACTGTCCGGACGGGAGCGGCACGCGGGAGCGGGCGCCCGGTACGGCGCCCGGCCTGCCCCGGGAGGGCGAGGCCCGCCCTCAGCGGACCGGTGAGGCCACCGGCAGGGACGGGACCGGTGCGGACGGGACCGGCAGCGGTGTCACCGGCAGGGACGAGGCAGGCGTCCCCGATGCCGGACTCCCTGACGCTGGGGTCCCCGATGCCGGACTCTCTGACGCTGGGATCCCCGACGCTGGGATTCCCGGCACGGACCGGCCCGACGCCCGCGGCACGGACGCGCCGCACACGGACCCGCTGCGTTCCGACCCGCCCGGCACGGACGGTCTCGGCACGGACGGTCTCGGCACGGACGGTCTCGGCACGGACACCCACGGGGGTGGCACGCACGCCGCCGACCCTCCCGACGCCGGCGCGCACGACGGCACCACCCACGACGGCACCACCCACGACGGCGGCACGCACGCGTGCGGTGCCGCCGAGCCGTGCGGTGACGGGCGTACCTGCACCGAACCGCGGGGAGGCTCCCCCTGTGAACCGGCCGACGCCCAGTACGGCGTGGACGCGGGGGAAGGGGGTGCCTTCACCGATTCCGTCCCGGCCCTGGTCGCCGGTGCCGTACTGATCGCGGGCGCGTTCGGCGCCGCCGTGCACCGGCTGTGGCGCCGCAGAGCCGACACGGAGGGCTGACGCCCTGCGCGAACGCGGACTCGACGCGAACATGACGGGGAAGGCGGGGCAGGCGGAGGCGAGCGTCGGGGCACGTCGGAGAGGAGCACGGACCGGACCGATTGCGGACACCACACGGCACCACGGACTGCGGGGAGGCGGAGATGCGGCGGACGGACCCCGAGGGCCACGGCCCCGTCCGGTACGGGCCGGCCCTGCCGGGCGACGGGCTGCCCGTCCTGCCCGCGCTCGCCGATGTGCTCGCCGCACACGCCCACCACGCCGGGGGAGAGCCGGTCGGCGGTGCGCCCGCGCTCCTCGACGCGGCCGACGGCTACTGGGCGCGGCGCGGCCTGCCGGCCGGCCGTGACCGCGTCGCCGCCGCCCCCGGGGCGCCGTCCCTGCTGCTCGCGCTGACCGCCGCGCTCGGCGGCGACGTGCTGGTGCCGCGGCCCTGCGCCGCCTGGTGGGCGCCCTACGCGCGCCTGCTGGGCCGGCCCGCGTTCCATGTGGCGACGCCGGCCGAGTGCGGCGGCGTCCCGGACTCGGCCGCCCTGCTGGAGACGGTCCGCCGGGTGCGTGCGGAGGGCGGCGACCCCCGGCTGCTCGTGCTCTCCGTCGCCGACGACCCGACCGCCACCGTCGCCCCGCCCGAACTGGTGCACGAGGCGGTCGAGGCGGCACAGGGCGAGGGGCTGCACCTGATCAGCGACGAGACCTGGCGCGACACGCTGCACGGCCCGCACGAGACCGTGCTGCTCAGCCCGGCCGAGATGCTGCCGGACCGGGTCACCGTCGTCACCGACCTGGCGGGCGCCCTGCTGCCGCCGGGCTGGCCCGCCGCCGTCGCCCGCTTCCCGGACGGACCGGCGGGGCAGGCACTGCACGCGCGCGTGCTCGACGTGCTCACCGCGCTCGGCGCCACCGTCGCCGGCCCGGTCGCGGCCGCCGCCGCGTACGCGCTCGACGAGCCGGAGCCGGTCGCCGTACGCCGCGCCGCCGCCGTACGCCTGCACGCGCGCGTGGCCGCCGCCGCGCACGCCGCCATGGTCGCGGCGGGCGCCGTGGCCCGCCCTCCGCAAGCCGGACGCCACCTGTACGTCGACCTCGATCCGCTGCGCCGCGCGCTGGGCGCGCACGGTGTCGGCGACGCACAGGAACTGGAGGACTTCCTCACCGCCCGGCTCGGCATGCCCGCGCCCGGCGGCCACCGGTTCGGCGACGACCTCGGGGCGCTGCGGGTGCGGCTGTCCACCGGACCGCTGCTGGCCGGCACGGACGGGGAACGCACGGAATGCCTCACGTCACCCACGCCGTTGGAACTGCCACACGTGCAACGCGCGTTGATCTCCTTGAAGTCGGTCTTCGACGATCTCCGCGACGACGCTCAGCGATGGGAGCCTCCTCGATGACGCAGCAGACGCCGCAGTCCGGGTCAGCCATCACGGCCACGACGATCAGAAAGGCCGGCGCCATCGCGCCGGCCGCCTTTACGCCCCCGTTCCCGCCACTCGCCGAACCCCGCCCGCTGGGCGAACACCGGATCTGGCCACGCAGCTTCCACGACCGGCTCACCGCGCCCCTGCCCGGCCTCAAGGCCCTCGCCCGCTTCGCCCGCGAGGGCTCCGTACGGCCCGCGTCCGACGGCCTGAAGGACGTCCCGCGGCTGCCCTACGCACCGGGCCCGCTGCCCCGCGTCGACGCCCGTACGGTCGCCGTCAGCTGGGCGGGGCACGCCAGTTGGGTGGTCCGGATCGGCGGCCTGACCGTCCTCACCGACCCCGTGTGGTCCCGCCGCATCCTCGGCACCCCGCCCCGCATCACCCCGGTGGGCGTCGACTGGCACGCACTGCCGCGGATCGACGCCGTGGTGATCAGCCATAACCACTACGACCACCTGGACGCCCCGACGCTGCGCCGACTCCCGCGCGCGACCCCCGTGTTCGTGCCCGCGGGGCTCGGCCGCTGGTTCCGACGCCGCCGGTTCACCACCGTGACCGAGCTGGACTGGTGGGAGGCGGCGGAACTGTCCGGTGTGCGCTTCGACTTCGTGCCCGCCCACCACTGGTCCAAGCGCCGCCTCACCGACACCTGCCGCAGCCTGTGGGGCGGCTGGGTGCTCACCGACCCCGACGGGCGGCGGGTCTACTTCGCGGGCGACACCGGCTACGGCCACTGGTTCTCCCGGATCGGCCGCCGCTACCCGGGCATCGACCTCGCCCTGCTCCCCATCGGCGCCTACGACCCGCGCTGGTGGCTCAGCGACGTGCACTGTGACCCGGAGGAGGCGGTGCGCGCGGTCCAGGACCTGGGCGCCCGCCGCATGGCCCCCATGCACTGGGGCACGTTCGTGCTCTCCGCCGAGCCCGTCCTAGAACCGCTCACCCGGGTACGCGCGAAGTGGCAGCAGACGGGCCTGGACCGCGACCACCTGTGGGACCTGCCGGTGGGCGGCTCCCGGGTACTCACCTGAACGCACACCCCGAGAACGCGCGACCTGGGACCGGCGCGTGTCGCGGGGACGGTGAGCGGGGGCACGTCGTCCGGGATCTGGCCGGCTCACACGGAGCCGTGGGTGTCCGCTCCGGGCCGGGGCGTTCCGCGTACCCGGCGCCATACGCCCGGCGCCGCGCTGATCGCCACGGTCAGCGCGACCGCCGCGACCACGCCTTCCCAGGGCTCGCTGAACAGCGAGCCGCCCAGGATGCCGATCAGCTGGTACGTCACCGCCCAGGCGAGACAGGCCGGCGCATTGCCGCGGGCGAAGCGGCGCAGCGGCCACTGCGCCATCAGACAGGCCAGCATCACCGGTATGCGGCCCGCCGGCACCAGCCGGGACAGCACGAGCACCGTCACCCCGTGGTCGGCCAGCTTCTCCTGCGCCTGGGCCAGCCGGTCCTCGGGGGCCCGCGCCCGGATCGCCTCCAGCCAGCGCGAACCGTTCTTCGAACCCATCCCGCGCCGCCCCAGCCAGTACAGCGCCACGTCCCCCAGATACGCGGCCAGCGACGCCGTCGCGAACACCAGCGCCAGCGCGAACGGCGCCGTCTGGTGGAAGGCCACCACGGCCGCCGAACTCACCAGCGCCCCGGTCGGCACCACCGGCACCAGGGCACCGATCAGCACCAGCAGGAACAGCGTCGGATAGCCGACCGCCTGCTGGGTGGACTCCGGCGGCGCGTTCGTCGTCGCGGCGGCAAGCCAGCTCACCTCGCGACCTCCAGCCGTACGCTCTCCCCGTGCCCCAGCTTGTGCACCGTCACCTCGGGCGCGGCCTCGGCCGCGAGGCGCACGAACTCGTCGCCCGGCGCATGGAACTCATGGGGGCGCACCGCGTCCATGCCGATCGGCCAGTACGTCCCGTAGTGCACCGGCACGGCGCTGCGCGGGGCGAGACCGGCCAGCGCCCGCGCGGCCCGCCCGGCGTCCAGATGCCCCTCGCCGAGGTACGGCCCCCAGCCGCCCACCGGCAGCAGGGCCATGTCCACAGGACCGACCTCCTTGGCCATCGAGTCGAACAGCCCGGTGTCCCCGGCGAAGTAGGTGCGGGCCTCGCCCTCGACGACGTAGCCGAGCGCGGGGGAGCGGTGCGGGCCGACCGGCAGCCGCCGGCCGTCGTGCCGCGCGGGCACCGCCCGTACGACGATGCCGCCGGCCGCGATCTCGTCACCGGGCGCCACCTCGGTCACCCGCAGCCCGCCGAGCCGGCGCAGTCCGGGGACCGCGCGGGGCGCGCCGCGGGGCACGAGCAGGAGCGTGCCCGGGGCGAGCCGGGCCAGCGAGGCGAGGTGCAGATGGTCGGCGTGCAGATGCGAGACGAGTACCACGTCCGCGCGGTGGGCGCCCGGCGGCGGCAACGCGCCCCGGCGGCGCCGCAGATGCGCGAGCCGTCGCGCGAACAGAGGATCGGTGAGCACACGCGTGTTCGAATCCTCGATCGTGCAGGTGGCGTGACCCCACCAGGTGACCTCCACCGGCACCTTCTTCGCCTCCTTCGTGCGACTCCCCGAAGCCTACGGGCAGGAGTAGGGTCGGCGGGGAAACCCGGAGGTGAGGGGGGCTCCATGGGACCGGTTCGGGTCACGGCGATCGCGAGTCTGACGCCGCTGGAGGAACTGGAGGAGGATCCCTTCCTCGTGGACTCCCGCGGCCAGCACGCGATGTGCGCGCGCTGGGCCGCCGAGCACGGGTACGTCGTCGCCCGGGAACTGCTGGTGCGCGGGCTCAGGCCCGACCACGAGGTGCTGTGGGACGGGGTGCGGCCCGGGGTGGACGTGTTCGTGGCGCCGAGCCGCCGGGTGCTGGAGAGCGCCCTGTCCTCGGTCGAGCAGTTCACCGCGGAGTGCGCGCGGCGCGGGGTGCGCGTCGAGACCGTGGGCCGGGCCGAACCGCGATACGACGCGCAGATGAAGGCCCGGGTGCACCGGCGGCTGTCCATGCCCACCGCCGGGTATGACGGGGGGTAGCCGCCGCGTCGCGCCGGACCCGGCCGCACGCCGCACGGACCTGCCGTATGACAAGGTGGGGCGGAAAGGCCCGCGCCGGCGACGGGCCGGGACGCGAGGGGTACGGGGAGTGCGTGGCGGGCAGTGGCGGCGGATAGCCAGTCAGGTCGGGCGGAGCGCCACGGTGTGGGCGGTCTCCACGCTCACCATGCTGGTGCTCGCCGGGATCCTGCCCGACTTCCAGCTCCAGTCGGCCGACGGCGACAGCGCCACCCGCATCGCCATCACCGCCGCGCTCGGCGCGGGCGCCTTCGGCGTGCTGTCCGCGGTCGTCTGGCCCGTCCTCGTCCGGCTGCTGCTGCTCGTGCCCGCGCTCGTGCTCGGGCTGCTGGTCTTCTTCCTCAACGGTTCGCTGCTCCTGGTCGCGCTGCGCATCAACCCCACCGGCCGGGGCGCGGTGGCCCCCGAGACCGCCGTCATCGTGGCCGCGGTGATGTCCGCCGTCGCCTCCGCCACCGGAGCCGCGCTGGCCGTCCGGGACGACGACGCCTACCGGCGCCGCCTCTACCGGCTCGCCGACCGCCGCCGCCGTTCCCGGCCGCCGTGCGCGGCGAGTCCCGGCACCGTCTTCGTGCAGCTCGACGGCGTCGGCCACGACGTGCTGACCGAGGCCGTGGGCAACGGGCTGATGCCGACCGTCGGCCGCTGGCTGGGCGCGGGCGACGGGCAGGCTCCCACCCACCGGCTCTCCCTCTGGCACACCGACTGGTCCAGCCAGACCGGCGCCAGCCAGCTCGGCATCCTGCACGGCAGCACCTTCGACGTCCCCGCCTTCCGCTGGTACGAGAAGGACCACCGCGAGGTGGTGGTCTGCAACCGGCCGACCAGCGCCGCCGAACTCCAGCGCCGCGCCGTCGAACGCACCGGCGACCGCGGACTGCTCGGCGCGGACGGCGCGAGCCGCGGCAACCTGTTCAGCGGCGGCGCCGACGAACAGGCCCTGGTGCTGTCCATCGCCGCTCGCCGCCGCGGCCGGGAGAACCGCTCCCGGGCCGGCTACTTCGCCTACTTCTCCGACCCGGCCAACGCCGTGCGCACCGCGCTGTCCTTCTGCGCGGAGGCCGGCCGCGAGATCGGCCAGTCCACCCGGGCCCGGATCCGCAAGCAGCGGCCACGCGTGGGGCGCGGCGGGCTCTACCCGTTCGTGCGCGCCTTCGCCACCGTGGTCGAGCGGGACGTCGTGGTCGCCGCGGTGGTGGGCGACATGCTCGTCGGCCGCACCGCCGTCTACGCCGACCTGGTCGCCTACGACGAGGTGGCCCACCACTCCGGGCCGCACAGCCAGGACGCCGCGAAGGTGCTGCACCGCCTGGACCGCTCGCTCGCGCTGATCGAGAAGGTCGCCGAGCACGCGCCACGCCCCTACCGGATCGTCGTCTTGTCCGACCACGGCCAGAGCCCCGGTGAGACCTTCCGTGCCCGCTACGGCCTCACCCTCGGCGATCTGGTCCGGGCCGGGTGCGGGCTGCACGTGCCGCGCCGCGCGGAACGCACCCACAGCGGCGCGGAGGCGCGTGCGGCCGTGCGCGCGGCCCTGCGCCGGCCGGTCGAGGAGGGCGGCGAGCGGCACCGGCCCGCGCGCCGCCGCTCCGAGCCGATCGTGCTCGCCTCCGGCAACCTCGGCCTGGTCTCCTTCCCCGACGTGCCGCACCGCATGACCAAGGAGGAGATCGACGCCCGCCACCCCGCCCTGCTCGGCACGCTCGCCAACCACCCGGGCATCGGCTTCCTGCTGGTGCGCAGCGCGGAGCACGGCGGGGTGGTCCTCGGCGCGTACGGTGCGCAGATCCCGCTCGACCGGCTCGACGAGGAGCCCGGCCCGCTCGCCCGGTTCGGGCCCGGCGCCGCCGACGCCGTGCGGCGCACCCACGGCTTTCCGCACACCGCCGACATCATGGTCAACTCCGCGTACGATCCGGCCGACGGCGAAGTCCTCGCCTTCGAGGAGCAGATCGGCTCGCACGGCGGGCTCGGCGGCGCCCAGGCCCGGCCCTTCCTGCTGTCGCCCCTCGTGCTGTCCGCGCCGGCCGACGACGGCCGTCCCCTGGTCGGCGCGGAACGCCTCCACCAGGTGCTGCGCCGCTGGCTGGACGAGTCCAACGGCCCCCAGGTCCCCCTCCCCACCCCAGAACCCAACCGAAAGGCCGCCTGATCGCCGGGGGCTGCCGCGGCGCGACGCTCCGCGCGGTCCGGCAGCCGCGTGATGTGACGGTCCAGGCGGCGCGGCAGTTCACGCCCGGCGCGAGCCGACCCGCCCGAGCACCGTCCCCCTCCGAACCGGTCGGTGGCCGTGGAGCGTGGGGGCGTCGCTCGGCGTTCATCTTGGGTGGGACGGTCTTCGGGGTGTGTCGGGCGTGAATGTGATCGGATGGGGCCGGAACTCTCCCCCCGGCCCGCGCCGGGAAGGGGGCGCCCCTCACCAGGACCACACGCGAAAGGAACAACCGTGGCTACCACGCGCACCGCACACACCGTCTGGGAAGGCAACCTGCTTGAGGGCAACGGCGTCGTCACCTTCGACTCCTCCGGCATCGGCGAGCAGCCGGTGTCGTGGCCGTCGCGCGCCGAGCAGGCGAACGGCAAGACCAGCCCGGAGGAGCTGATCGCCGCCGCCCACTCCAGCTGCTTCTCCATGGCGCTGTCGCACGGCCTGGCCGGCGCCGGCACCCCGCCCACCAAGCTCGTCACCTCGGCCGACGTGACCTTCCAGCCGGGTGAGGGCATCACCGGCATCCATCTGACCGTAGAGGGCACGGTCCCCGGTCTCGACGACGACGCCTTCGCCGCCGCCGCCGAGGACGCCAAGAAGAACTGCCCCGTCAGCCAGGCGCTGACCGGCACGACCATCACGCTGTCGGCGAAGCTCGCCTGACCCCCGGCGTGCCACGGTGCCGCGTCCCCACCCGGGGGCGCGGCACCGCCCGTTTCCGGGGTACCCGGCATTGACAACAGCCCACTCAAGTTTTGTGCTGGATTCGGGGCACGCCCAGGGCGGAAGGGGACGGAGATGGCACGCGCGGTCGGAATCGATCTCGGTACGACGAACTCGGTGGTGGCCGTCCTGGAAGGCGGTGAGCCCACTGTCGTGGCCAACGCCGAGGGGGCGAGGACCACACCGTCGGTCGTGGCGTTCGCCAAGAACGGCGAGGTGCTGGTCGGTGAGGTCGCCAAACGGCAGGCCGTGACGAACGTGGAGCGCACCGCGCGCTCCGTGAAGCGGCACATGGGCGACGCGGGCTGGCGCTTCCCGGACAGCGGCTCCGTCGACGGCACCCGCTACCGGGCCCAGGAGCTGTCGGCGCGGGTGCTGCAGAAGCTGAAGCGGGACGCCGAGTCCTATCTCGGCGAGGACGTCACGGACGCGGTGATCACCGTGCCGGCGTACTTCGACGACGCGCAGCGGCAGGCGACCAAGGAGGCCGGGGAGATCGCCGGCCTGAAGGTGCTGCGGATCATCAACGAGCCGACGGCCGCCGCCCTCGCCTACGGCCTTGACCGCGGCGAGGAGCAGACCGTCCTCGTGTTCGACCTCGGCGGCGGCACCTTCGACGTGTCCCTCCTGGAGATCGGCGACGGCGTCATCGAGGTGAAGGCCACCAACGGGGACACCCACCTCGGCGGCGACGACTGGGACCAGCGGATCGTCGAGCACCTGGTAAGGAAGTTCAAGGCGCAGAACGGCATCGACCTCGCGGCCGACAAGATGGCGCTGCAACGGCTGCGCGAGGGCGCCGAGAAGGCCAAGATCGAACTGTCGTCCTCCTCCGAGACCGGCATCAATCTGCCGTACATCACGGCGTCCGCCGCGGGCCCGCTGCACCTGGAGGAGAAGCTGACCCGCGCCCAGTTCCAGGAACTCACCGCCGATCTGCTCGACCGCTGCAAGACCCCCTTCCACCAGGCGGTCAAGGACGCCGGGGTGAAGCTCTCCGCCATCCACCACGTCATCCTGGTCGGCGGCTCCACCCGGATGCCCGCCGTCACGGACCTGGTCAGGGAACTCACCGGCAAGGACCCGCACAAGGGTGTCAACCCCGACGAGGTGGTGGCGGTCGGCGCCGCCCTCCAGGCCGGGGTGATCCGCGGCGACGTCAAGGACGTGCTGCTCCTCGATGTGACTCCGCTGTCCCTCGGCATCGAGACCAAGGGCGGCATCATGACGAAGCTCATCGAACGCAACACGACCATCCCGACGCGCCGTTCGGAGATCTTCACCACGGCCGCCGACAACCAGCCCTCGGTGGGCATCCAGGTTTACCAGGGCGAGCGGGAGATCGCCGCGTACAACAAGAAGCTGGGCGTCTTCGATCTGACCGGACTGCCGCCCGCCCCGCGCGGAGTGCCGCAGATCGAGGTGGCCTTCGACATCGACGCCAACGGCATCATGCATGTGTCGGCGAAGGACCTGGCCACCGGACGCGAGCAGAAGATGACCGTGACCGGCGGCTCCGCCCTCCCCAAGGACGACATCGACCGCATGATGCGGGAGGCCGAGCAGTACGCGGAGGAGGATCGCAGGCGCCGCGAGGCCGCCGAGACCCGCAACCAGGCCGAACAACTCGTCTACCAGACGGAGAAGTTCCTCCGGGACAACGAGGACCGGGTGCCCGTCGACACCAGGGCCGAGGTGGAGACGGCCACGGCGGAGCTGAAGACCCTGCTGGAACAGGACGCTGACACGGCCGCCCTGCGCGCCGCGGTGGACAAACTGGCCTCGGTCAGCCAGCGGATGGGCCAGGCGATGTACGCGCAGGCCGGGCAGCAGACCCACACGGAGGGCACGCAGAGCACGGGGCGCTCCGGCTCGGCGGACGAGGAGGACGTGGTCGACGCGGAGATCGTCGACGACGAACGCGACGCCAAGGGCGGCGCGGCCTGACCTGCCCGTCAGCTTCCCGGGCGTTCCCAGCGCCGGCGCTCCGGCCGCGCGCCCAGCTGCCGGGGGTCCCGGCTGCGATAGACGACGTACGGCCGGAACAGGTACTGCACGGGTGCGCTGAACATGTGCACCAGGCGGCTGTACGGGACGAACGCGATCAGCAGCATGCCGACCACCGCGTGCACCTGGTACAGCACCGGTACGCCCGTCATCAGCTCGGTGCGCGGGCGCAGCGTGAACAGGCTGCGCGCCCAGGGGCCGATCGTGGCGCGGTAGTCGTAGCCGTCGCCGGAGGCGTGGGTGAGCTTGGCGACCATGCCGAGCACGAGGGCGGCGAGCAGCACGACGTACATCAGCTTGTCGTTGGCCGTCGTCGCCCGCAGCACCGGGGAACGGGTGCGCCGGCGGTAGATCAGCAGCAGGATCCCGGCGACCGTCAGCGCCCCGGCCGCGGTGCCGCCGTACAGCGAGAAGAGATGGTACGCGTGCTCGCCGACCCCGAGCGCCCCGGTCCACGACGCGGGGACGAACAGGCCCACCAGATGCCCGGCCGGCACGAACAGGATGCCGTAGTGGAAGGCGGGCGAGGCGATGTTCAGCAGCCGTGACTCGTACACCTGGGACGAACGCGAGGTCCAGCCGAACCGGTCGTAGCGATGCCGCCAGACCAGGCCGGCCACGAGCAGGGCGAAGGCTACGTAGGGCAGGGCGCCCCACAGCAGGGTGGTCATGGGCGCATCCGGGGTCGGGCCGGCGGCAGCGTGGCGCAGACCGCGTCCAGGACGGACGCGTACGGCGTGCCGAAGTCGGTCAGCCTCGTGCGGAGTCCGGCGAGGACGTCGCTGTGCTCGGTGAGCAGGTCCGTGCTGCCGGTACGGGCCGTGAACTCCAGGACCGCCGGCAGGAAGTCCGGCAGCTCCTCGTCGCTGAACTCCAGGCCGTGTTGCCGGTACACCTCCTTGAAGCGGACCAGGGACATGCCACGGCGCCGGGTGTCGCCGTCCCGCCACCAGCTCAGATAGAGGCTGTGCCGGTTCCTGAAGTCGAAGACCCGCACATAGTGCGCGGCCAGTTCGCCCAGCGGGGTGGCCGTCGCATGGTCGGTGAACTCCCGCAGCTGCGGGGCGGCTTCGCGCACCAGCGGCAGCCGGGCCACGAGGTCGTCGTCCGGGTACGTGAGGCACAGCGCCGCCGCCTGGTACAGCACCGCGTCCGAGGGCATCAGACCTCCCTGGTGTCGTCGATGCGGTCGGTGGTCTGCCGCCGGGTGAGGGCGTGGAAGGTCTCCACCGACACCAGCGGCAGCCGCCGGCGCCCGGAGTCCCCGCCGAACGGCCCCTCCCCGCCCATGCCGGGCCCCACGGGGGAATAGGTGTACCAGGAGAACGCGGCGCCGCGCGGGCAGCCGCGGGGCTCGTACTCGGGGCGGTCCGGGCCCACCGACGGGTAGTCCGTCTCCTGGGTCTCCCAGGTGATGATCCCGTCCTTGACGTACACCTTCCAGCGGCACGAGCCGGTGCAGTTCACGCCGTGTGTGGAGTGCACCACCTTGTCGTGGCTCCAGCGGTCCCGGTAGAAGGCGTCGCCCTCCCGGCCGCCGGTCAACCGCACACTGTGCAGGTCGGCGGCGGCGGTGCCGCGCCGGAAGAACCTCCCGGCGCTCAGCAGCGCCGCGCCCGGTTCCCCGGGCGGTGTCCGCGTGTCGGTCACATGCGCTCCCTCGGTCACCCGTGGCTTCGAACCTAGGGCGGGACGGGGAAACGCACCCGTTCACGGCACCCGTACGGGCCAGAACCGCGCGGCGGGCCTCCCGCGGGCCGGGCCCCCGCGGGCCGGCCGGCGGCGCGGGCCCAGCGGACCGGCTCAGAGGTTCTCGCGGTACTCCCGCAGGATCTTCTCGGTGCGCTGGGCGGTCGCGGCGTGCGCCGTCATGTGGTCGAGGACCTCCAGGTGCAGGGAGACCTCCTTGCGGGAGTCCAGGTAGAGGGCTCCGGTCAGATACTCGGTGAACACCATGTCGGGCAGCTCGGGCTCGGCGAACCGGAACAGGGTGAAGGGCGCGTACGTCCCCGGGTGCGGGCCGGACGCGAACTCGGCGAGCTGGAGCGTGACCCGGTCCCGGGCGCCGTACTCCAGCAGCTTGTCCAGTTGCTCGCGCATCACCTCGGCGGGCCCCACCGGGCGCAGCAGCGCCGTCTCGTCCATGATCACCCACAGATGGGGCGGATCGTCCCGCTCCAGCAGCCGCTGCCGGGTCATCCGCAGGGAGACATGGCGGTCGATGGTGTCCGGCCCGGTCCTGCCGACCGTCCCGGCCTCCATCACGGCGCGCGCGTACCCCTCGGTCTGCAGCAGGCCGGGCACGAAGTGGGGCTCGTAGGAGCGGATGATGCCGGCGGCGCCCTCCAGGCTGACGTACATGCTGAACCAGTCCGGCAGCACATCGTGGAACCGCTGCCACCAGCCCGGCTGGTTGGCCTCCTCGGCCAGCCGGACGAACGCGGCGGCCTCCTGCTCGGACACGCCGTACGTGGTGAGGAGCACCTGCACATAGGGGATTTTCAGGGCGACCTCGGCCATCTCCATCCGCCGCACGGTCGCCGGCGCCACCCGCAGCACCCGGGCGGCCTGATCCCGGCCAAGGCCGGCCGCCTCCCGCAGTTCCTGGAGCCGCTTGCCGAGCACCACCTGGCCCACGGTGGGCGCGGGCCGCCGCTCGCTCACCCCACGTCCTCCCCTGTGCGCCGATCTGTGCGAGCAGTGTGCCACGCGCTGCCGCCGAGCACACCGGTCCGCCGCGACGGAAGTGTCACATTCCGGTCAACCCGCCTGGGACAGCAGGTACTTGGCGGTCGCCGGATCGGCGGGCAGGAACGTCTCCACGGCCAGTTCGGCGACGGTCACATCCATCGGCGTGTTGAACGTGGCGATCGACGACACGAAGGACAGCACCCGGCCCTCGTGCTCGATCCGCATCGGCAGCGCGAAGTAGGCGACGGGCCCGGCCGCCTCCTCCTCGGTGGCCCGCGCCGGCACCGGGTAGGCCGCGACCTCCTCGTACAGCTCACGCAGCGCATCCGAGCGGTGCAGGGCGATCTGCCGCTCCATCTGCGCCAGCAGATGCCCCCGCCACTCGCGCAGATTGCGGATCCGGGGTGCCAGGCCCTGCGGGTGCAGGGTCAGCCGCATCGCGTTCGGCGCGGGCGCCAGCAGGGACTCCGGGACGCCCGCCAGCAGCATTCCGACGCCCCGGTTGGCGGCGACCACGGTGTAGGTGGCGTCGACGACCAGTGCGGGGTACGGCTCGTAGCCGCCGATCAGCCGCTCCATGCTCTCGCGCAGCGCGTCGAGCGCCGGGTCGGTCAGCGGGGTCTCCGGATAGCGCGGCGCGTAACCGGCCCTCAGCAGCAGCGCGTTGCGCTCGCGCACCGGTACGTCCAGGTGCTCGGCCAGCCGCAGCACCATCTCCTCGCTCGGCCGGGACCGGCCCGTCTCGATGAAGCTGAGGTGTCGTGCGGAGGAGCCGGCGCGCAGGGCCAGCTCCAGCTGGCTGAGCCGCCGCCGCTCCCGCCAGGCACGCAACAGGGGACCGATGCCTCCCCGGTCGACGGGGACGACGGACGCTGCGGTACCCGAGACGGTGACGGCCATGAACACGACCGTAACCGAGAGGACCGCGTGAGCGTACGGCGCCCGCGCGGCAGGCGTGCGGCGACCCGCGGCCGGCGTGCGCGGGGCGTGCCACCGTGCGGGACGGGGCGGTGTGCGGCGGCGTGCGGGCGTGCGTGTGCGCCGGTGACATGGGTGTGCGTGCCGGCCGATGGCATGCGCGGGCGGCGGTATGCATGCGGTGGGTGTGGCGTGGGGGATGGTGGTTGGGGTGTGTGCGCGGTGGGGGCGGGTGTGGGTGTGTGGGTGGCCGCGTGGCCGGGAGGCTTGTGGTGCGAGGGCCGGCGGCTGGTGTGTTGCCGGTGGCGCTCGTGTGGGGGCTGGGGGCGTGGGAGGCTGAACGGGGGGACCGCAACGGCAGGACCGTCATGAAGGGAGTCGGGACATGGCCGTCGAAGCGCTGTCGCAGCAGGAGATCGAGGGCCGGCTGGCCGAGCTGCCGGGCTGGTCGCTGGAGGGGGACCGGATCACCCGCTCCTACCGGCTCGGCTCGCATGTCGCCGCCGCCGCGATGGTCGTGCACATCGCCCAGGTCCAGGAGGAACTGGACCACCACTCCGACCTGACCCTCGGCTACCACTCGGTGTCCCTGAGCGTGCACACGCACAGCGCGGGCGGCGCCGTCACCGCGAAGGACTTCGCACTCGCCCGCCGGGTGGAGGAACTCGCCCCGGCTCACGGGGCACACTGAACCACGTGCTCGACTACGAGAAGGAAGCCGCCGGCTACGACGCGTCGCGCGGCGGCGAGCCGAGAGCGCGGGCGGCGGCCGACACGGTGCTCGGCATGGTGCCGGCCGACGCGGCAAGACTGCTCGACGTGGGCTGCGGGACCGCAACGGTCACCCGGCGGATCGTGGCGGCCCGGCCGGACCTCCAGGTCATCGGCGCCGACCTGGCCCACGGCATGGCCCGGAGGGCCGCCGCCCGGCTGCCCGGCCGGATCGTGCTGGCCGACGCGCGCCGGCTGCCGTTTCCCGACGGCACCTTCGACGCCGTCATCAGCGTCTGGCTGCTGCACCTGATGCCGGACGCCACCGACGCCCGCCGCGTCGTCGCCGAGTGCGCCCGCGTGCTGCGGCCCGGCGGGGTCTATGTCACCACCGTCGACAAGGCCGCCGCGCACGACGTCGGCAGCGACATCGACGCCGTGCTCGCCGCGCGCCCGCGCCGTCCGGCCCGGGACGCCGCCGAGACGGTGGCCGCACATGCCGCCGAGCACGGCCTGCGGCCCGCGGGACAGGCCGCCTTCCCCGGCCTCGGCCAGGGCCGCAGCCCCCGCGGCACCATCGCCGACCTGCGACGCGGCTGGTTCACCCTGCTCACGCCCGGCGACCCGCGCACCGAACGATTCGCCGCCGGCCTCGCCCGCCTGCCGGACCAGGACCGTCCCCGCCCCGACCCCCGCTTCACGGTCCGCGCCTTCACCCGGCCACGGACGGGGTGAGCACGGGCGCGGCCCCGTCGGGCGTGTCGACGGGCGTTCCCGGTGCCGGCCGGTTGGCCGGGAGGCGCGGCAACTCCCTTGCGGGCGGCGGCGACTGAGAGGGGAATCCGTCCGTCCGCCCGTTCCGGTAGGTACGCCACGTGAACCACCCGCCCCCGCACCGCAGACGCCATGCCACCGCCCTCGCCG